>CANFNO010000139.1 GCA_947447845.1 Burkholderiales bacterium
CTGATTCTTGCCATGGTTGCAGCCGGGCTACCGTTGCCGGTGATCTCGATTGGCGCCTTGCTGGCAGCGTGTGTTGCGACGTGGGGAACTTGGTCGTTGACAGTCAAGCCCATGGAGTCCTTGGTGTCCGATGCAAACCACTTGGCCGCAGGTGATTTGTCGCACGCAATCAAAACCGGTAGCCAAGGCCAAGTTGGCCAGTTGCAGCAGGCGCTCAATCAGATGTCTGTCAATCTGCGCACCGTTGTGAGCGATGTCCGCGAGGAAATGGATCAGTTGAGCATGTCCGTCCAGGAAATAGCGGACGGCAATCAGGACTTGTCAGAAAGAACGGAATCCCAAGCCAGTAGCCTGGAGCAAACAGCGGCATCGATGGAGCAAATCCACGGCAATATTCAGCAAAGCGCTGAATCCGCACAGCGCGGAACCACACTGGCGCACGACACCAAAGAGATCACCAGTCGCAGCAATGATGCGGTTACTTCTGTGGGACATTCGATGCAGGAAATATTGAATGCCTCCAAGAAGATAACCGACATTATTCAAATCATAGAAGGCGTGGCTTTTCAGACCAATATTCTTGCATTGAACGCTGCGGTGGAAGCTGCCAGAGCAGGGGAAATGGGGCGTGGGTTTGCCGTGGTTGCAACCGAAGTGCGCGCTTTGGCACAGCGAACCACAGCAGCGGCCAAGGAGATCAAGCTGCTCATTACGGCATCCAATGAACGCATTGAGGCAGGCAACGGTCAAACAGCGATCGCGTTGCAAAGGATGGGCATTGCGCTGGACTCTGTAGAGAACGTTGCGGTAACTCTGGAGGAAATAAGTTCCTCTTCAAATGAGCAGACCATTGGTGTCGCACAGATCAACGAAGCGGTCTCGCAGTTGGACACCATGACCCAGCAGAATGCTGCTATGGTCGAGCAACTGGCAGCCACTGCGCAGTCGCTCAGCGGGCAGGTGAAGGAGGTCAGCAATTCCATGCGCCTTTTCCGGCTTAAGTCCGGCGAATTGACCGTATCGCAAACGGACGCTGTTGCATTGAGACGTGGTTATAAGCTGGAGACAACTGAAGCGGTGGAAGTACCTGTTCGGCCTTTACCAATCAGGCGCCAGTCCCTCGGAGACAACTGACAGCGCGCAGCAACTGTGAGGATTTTTTCAATTGACCAAAACTAACGGCCCTTCTGGCCAGGGCTATAGCGATCCTGTGAACCGCCAGAAGGTGATCCTGATCGTCGATGACACACCGGCAAATCTGGATGTTCTCTTTGAGGTGCTATCACCGTTTTATAAGGTGTTAGGTGCCCCCAGCGGCGCGCGGGCACTGGAGATCGCCAGCAGCGTTCCGGTGTTGGACCTAATCCTGCTTGATGTGATGATGCCGGGTATGGACGGGTATGAGGCGCTGCACCGTCTGCGACAAATGCCTAGGGTTGTGGATATTCCGGTGATCTTTATCACCGCCTTGAGTAGCAGCCACGACGAAGAGCGGGGCTTCCAACTCGGTGCGGTGGACTATGTCACCAAGCCCATCAACCCGCCTACTGTACTGGCGCGCATCAAGGTACATCTGGAGCTTAAGGCGGCACGCGATCAGTTGAGCCGCATCAATGAAGACCTGGAGCAGGAGGTGACCCGCCGCATGCGGGAGAACCTTTTGATCCAGGAGCTTAATGTGCGGGCACTGGCCTGCGTGGCCGAAGCCAGAGACAACGAAACCGGTAATCACATCACGCGCACCAGTGCCTATGTCGAGCAATTGGCGCTGGAGCTCTCGAAGCACGAAAGATTCCGCAGCGCATTGAACCCCCAGCAGATCAACATCATGGTGAAGGCCGCGCCCCTGCACGACATTGGCAAGGTCGGCATTCCCGACGCCATACTGCTGAAGCCCGGCCCGCTGACAGGCGATGAGTTCACGGTCATGAAGACCCATCCATCGATTGGTGCGGATGCCATCACGCGTGCCATGGAACAGGCGGCAAGTGGTGACATGCGTGAGGTTGCTGACGGCAATCCCGGTGCTTTTGGATTCCTGCATGTAGCGCGTGACATTGTGGTGGGCCATCATGAGCGCTGGGATGGCACCGGCTACCCTGCAAGGCTGGCCGGCGATGCAATTCCCGTGTCCGCCCGGTTGATGGCACTGGCCGACGTATATGACGCCTTGCGCTCGGCACGCGTCTACAAGGCGGCCATGCCGCACGACAAGGCATGCAGCATCATCCGCGAGGGCCGTGCCACGCATTTCGACCCCGCCGTTGTAGACGCCTTTGAGGCGCGTCATTCCACGTTTGCCACTATCGCCAGCAAATTCGCTGACGAGGCTTGAAAAGATCAGGAGACACTATGTTCTACCGCACTACCGGCGCCCTCCTACTTGCCCTGTGCGCCACGGCGGCGCAGGCCCAGCGCGATGTGGTTGCCTTTGTCCAGGACAACATGGGCAATGACTTCAGGCAGGCACAGGTGATGGAGGCCAAGGACGAGGCGCAAAAGCGGGGCCTTAATTTTTTGTACACCGACGCTCAGGGTCAGACTTCACGCCTGATCAGTCAGATGAATGAGCTCATCGGGCGACAGGTGGGTGTCATCATCCTGGGAACGAATGACGACAAGGCCGTCGTGCCCGTCGTCGCGAAGGCCGAAAAGGCAGGCGTGCGGGTGGTGGTGCTAGACCGCGGTATTGCCGGCAAGGACTTCACAACCTTCATCAATTCGGACAACCTGAAGATTGGAGAGATGGGGGCCAACAACCTTGGGAAAAAGTTGGGCGGAAAAGGCACGGTGCTGTTGTTTGAGGGTCTGCAGACGGCCGATGTGACGCATCTGCGCACCCAGGGTTTCTTAAAGGGTATGCAGGCCTACCCGGAAATCAAGGTGCTGCGGCGCACCGGCAATTACCTGCGCAAGGATGCTATCGAGGAGACTGAAAAACTGCTGACGGCGGGCACCCAGTTCGATGCCGTTTTCTCCCAGAGTGACAGTATGCTCAGTGGCGTGCGCATGGTGCTGGAGAAGCGAAAGATCAATCCGGCAAGCATTGTCATGGTGGGAGTGGATTACACATCCGAAGCCCGCGATGCCATCCGGGCTCGGACCCAGTTCGCCTCGATCCTGTTCCCGCTGGGTGGTCGGCAGGCTGTTGCCGTGGCGCAGGACATTCTCAAGGGCCGCAAAGTTCCTCAGCACATAAGCATTCCCGTCCAGTGGGTGACCTTGGCCAACGTGGAGAAGGTGCCCCCGATTTTCTGACGGCAGCCACAAGCACATGCCACATTACCCGCGAGCCAAGGTCCATTTGGCGGGCCTGCTGAGGCGTTGGCGGGAACTGGTCCGCCTTTGGATGCGCCGACCGCTGGCCTTCAAGTTCATTTCGATAACCACCATTTCCGTGTTGGCGGTGGCGTTGCTGCTGGGCGCCTATTTCGGTTATTTCGTGACGGACTTTTATGCGCAGGCCACGAAGGTGCGCATCACCAAATCCTTCGAGAGACTGGCGGCTGATATCAAAGAGACCGACTTGGCTTTGCGTGATGCGCTGATGCTGCTTGTGAGCGACGATGCTTTTCTTCCGTCAATCCGGTTGATCAATGAATACCAGGATCTGCAGACCTACAACCGCTTCTTGATAGACGAAGAAAAGCGGCTGGTAGCCTCCCGTCTGCTGGTGCGCGCCAGGTTCTCGCTGAAGTCGAGCAGTGCGCTTTATGACGCCAGTGGAAATCTAATGGCGGCGGTCAACCTTGAAGGGGGACGCTACAGGTTGCGCTACCTGTCTTTTGCCGATAGATTGCCCATGGTCATGAGCAGGCTTGAGGGGCAGTCCGATAGCGACTACGTGGGCATTGCCGACACTGCCGTCGACATGACCACCGACATCCCGAAGCACGGTCGGCAGCCACCCTACGACAAGGCCATGGTGCACTTTTTCCGCGAGCCTGACGGCATCTCACTGCGAGCCAACCAGTATGTTATCGACCCGGACAGCAAGAACGTTATCGGCCGTGTAGAGCTGTCGGAAAAAATAGACCAAGGCTATCTGAACAAACTCTCCAAGGACAGCGGCATTTCGATGAACTTCGCGCAGGATAGTGAGCTACCAGACGAGTTGGAGGTGTTGGACGCCACTAACGAGCTGGCTTCCTTGCGAGTTTCTGAGGATGACAGCAACTACCTGGCCGCAGTCAGATACAGCACGGCCACCGGGCCGTCGGTCATTACCGCACGGCTCGACAGAAATGTGCTGGCTGACGCGTTACGGCTGAACCGCATGCAGTTGCTGGCACTGCTGATCTTTGTAACCACCGTCGTCTATTGGGTGTCCAGGTTGTGGATTCGCTCGCGTGTCGGGCGGCCGTTGGCCTCGGTGATGGCACAGATTGAACGCATTCAGCGGCATGACTTTCAGCCCCATGATCTGGTAACTACCGGAGACGAGTTGGAGCAGATTTCCCAAAGCCTGCAGTTGCTGGCACAGCAGTTGGAGGAGCGGGCAATCGCATTAGAGCGATCCCGTGAAGATGAGGCCTTATTGGTGCGTAAGTTGGCAGCGGAGCGTGATTCGCTGGAACGCAAAGTGACCGAGCGGACTGCCGAACTGCTATTGGCCAAAAACGAGGCGGACGCCGCGTCATTGGCGAAGAGCACTTTCCTGGCCAATATGAGCCACGAAATCCGCACGCCAATGAACGCAATCAGCAGTTGGACCTACCTGCTGGGCCGATCCCAATTGGACTCCAAGCAGTCAGGACAGGTCGAACGCATTGCCTCGGCCAACCAACATCTGCTTCATTTGATCAACGACATTTTGGATTTTTCCAAGATCGAGGCAGGCAAAGTGGAACTGGAATTGCTTGATTTCAATGTCGAGGACTTGATCATCAACGTGTGCGACCTGGTCACTGAGCGGGCCTTGGCAAAGCAACTCGAATTGGTCGTGCGCATCGACCGGTTTCCCCCCGTGTTGTTTGGTGACCCGACCCGCATTCAGCAGATATTGCTCAACCTTGTCAACAACGCTGTCAAGTTCACCGAGCAAGGCTTCGTCGTCGTGTCTGCCAAGGTCACCCATGCCGATGATCAGCAGATGTTGGTGCGTTTGGAAGTGCGTGACACGGGCATTGGTATGAATGACGAACAACGCAGCCGGTTGTTTCAGGCCTTTGGGCAAGCCGACGTATCTACCACCCGCAAATACGGAGGCACCGGCCTGGGCCTGGCGATCAGTCAGCGCCTGAGCGAACTGATGGGCGGCAGCATTGGGGTCGACAGTGTGCAGGGGGAGGGCAGCACGTTCTGGGTGGAAATCCCAGTGCCGTACAGCCATGCCATCTGGCCTCCTTACCTGAGCAATGCCAACACTACGATTACCCGACTGGACATCCTGGTCCTGGATGATCTGTCTGAGGCCCGTACCGCTCTGGTCGAGTCTCTGACTATGCTGGGCCATCGCGTGCAGGCGGTAGACAGTGTCCCTGCGCTGGGGGCGGTGGCTGACGGTCTGGCCGCAAGCCAACCAGACCAACTCACGATTCTGGTGGACTTGAATGGTCAGTGGGACGATATGCCAGCGTTGAGCCGAGACCTGCGCAGCAAGTTTGGTGCAGGGACAAACTTGCGCCTGGCCGGTATGTGCTTTCGCGAGGTGGATGGCCTGCGATGGGAGTCCATGGGGCTCGACGGCATGTTGCGCAAACCCATAGCGCCGGGGCGACTGTACGAGCAATTGCAGAACCTCTGGAGCCATACGCCAGCAGATTACAAACAGCCGGAAGACACTACGTACGAGTCGCAGTTGCGCCAGCGCAGCGGGCTTCGGATTCTGTTGGCAGAGGACAACGAATTCAACCAGGAAATTGCCATCGAGGTGCTTGGCATGGTGGGCATCGTCCCGGACGTTGCAGCCAATGGACAAGAGGCTGTGGACTGGGTTGCGTCCCACAGCTATGACCTCGTGCTGATGGACATGCAAATGCCCGTCATGGATGGAACGGAGGCCACCCGTCAAATACGCCAGCTACCAGGTTGCAGCCACCTTCCGATCATCGCGTTGACGGCGAATGCGTTTGACGAGGATCGCGAAATCTGTCGCGAAGCCGGGATGGACGACTTCGTGTCCAAACCTTTCGATACAGAGGTCCTGTTCTCAAAAATTCTAGCCAACCTGCCCGGTACATCGAACACCGTCAAGGATAATTCTGCGCAGAGCGCCCCGGAGTCACCCGTACTTCAGGAGACCATCAAGCAGCTAAGCATGCTGGTAGGGTTGGATGTCGACATTGGGCTTAAACATGCCCATAGAAACCCCCGCTTCTTTTTGCGCTTGCTGGAGCAGTTTGCTCGCAGTGCACCCTATGCCGAAATCGAAGAGCGCCTCAACGAAGGTGCGCAAGCCGCTGCGCGCATAGCCGCACACTCGCTAAAAAGTATGGCTGCAACCGTCGGTGCGGTACAAGTAAGCCAAGCGGCGGGCGAAGTCGAGACGATGCTTGCCTCACCTCAGCCGGAACTATCTGCCGAAGCTCTGCAGCTTGCAGAGCGTGGCGCCGTATTTACGGCCCTTGCTGGCGGGATACTCCAGATCCTCGAAGCAGAGGTAGTGAAGCACGCCGTCCCATCTGCTCCTGACAAGGACAGCTACTCAGCCGACTGGGCTGAGCTGCTTCACATGCTGGATGCAGCCGATGTCCGTGCCAAATCCTTGTCAAATCAGCTGCGCGCCGCATTGCAGTCTTCCTTTGGTAGCGCCGGACAGGGCCTTCTGCAGAGGGTGGATCAGTACGAGTTCAAGGAAGCAGCAACCCAGTTGCGGGCGTTGTTGGCCCGGCAGGATGGGGGCATAAGCCCAGTGGGTACGAGCCAGCATTGATGTCAATGCTGGCTTGGGATGCATAGTGCTTCGGCTGACAAGGCAGCAACAGCGACAAGGCCGAAATTTCCACTGGTGTGGACACCGTACCCAACAAGCTAAATTAGCGCAGTTTGGCGACCATGGTCCCGATGAAGCGAAGAACCTCGACCTGCAACACCGGAAAACAGAGCGTCTGACCACAGTGGGTGGCGCTTGATCCTCTGCATGAAATTACTGCCCATCACCTAGGCATCTCCCTCAGGGAGCGAATGTCAAGTATCGGGCAAGCAGGTTGAACTGCTTTATGACCCCTATCGCGGCCCAAC
>CANFNO010000140.1 GCA_947447845.1 Burkholderiales bacterium
CGGCGAACCACATCCAGCGACTCCCCCTGGTTCACGAACACGAAGCTGACATTTGGATGCAAACCCTGAGCGCGTGCAAGTGCGGGCATCTCCCGCTGACATGGTGGGCACCACGTCGCCCACATATTGACCACCATCGCTCGGCCATCCGCAGGAGCGATCAACGGTTTTGATCTGCCCTCCATGTCGATGAGGCTAATGGCAGGAAGAGTCTGAGGAGGTGACGCTCCAGTCCAACCTGCCGCAAACAAAATGGTCCATGCGCTTATACCTGCCAACATTCCAATGAGCAGAGGCTTCAAAAGTGCCGGCAGTTGGCGAATTCGCCACCCGGCCATTAGAAGCGCAGCCGTCAGCGCCGACCACATTTCAAAGCCACCATCGCGGATATCGAACACAGACCAAGGGTCATCCCGGTATGCGGAGAACCAGATGGCAACGAACACGGCCCGACCTGTCGGCACGGCCACCAAGGCCATGTCGAACAGAAGATCGGAAATGCCTATCTGGTGCTTTCTACCGGTCAGCCAACCCGCAGCAACGGCAATAAGCGCACAGGCCAGCAGGAGAATGTGCGCCAGTTGAAACGCAAGTGGTCCGATGTTGACGTTCATGTGGCTTTCAGCGCAAGGAATAGCGGCGTACGCCCACTAGTCCAACGACTGCGGATCGACCCTTGTGTCCGTCGCCCACTTTCAGTTCAGTCTCGCACTCATCCAATATTTGGATTTCCAAATCGCCAAACGCTTCACGTAACGTTTCAGGGGCGTACAGATGCGAGAGTACAGAAGATCCTCCGGTACGGTATTCAAGTTGCTTGGGGGTATACCACAGCAATGTCAGCGAGCCACCGGGCTTGAGGCTACGGACCATATTGGCAAAAAGCCTGGTGTGAAGGTCCGGATCTGCAAAATGCACAAAGATGGTCGCCACACCATCGTGGTGATTCTGGGGCCAGGAATAGTCGTCCCAACTGGCAACGGTAATGTTCACGTTGGCCTGGCTATCCATGACAAGACGCCGCGCCTTGGCAACGCCCTCCTCGGAGATGTCACCCTTGCACTCTGTGCAATCAACCACAACCGCCACCGCCTTTGTCCCGCTTGAGTTGCAACACGATACGCGGTTCAAACGTGAGCTTCTCGTTTTCAATAGGACTGGGGGCACACGATTTGTAGCGGTCTCCTAGCGCCGCTTTGAAGGCATAGCGCAGTTGATCTTCACCCGCCTGGGCGACAGGCTTAAGCACGGGGTCCTCTGCACCAAAGGTGGCGATCCAGTTGTTAACGCCTCCTTCGAGCACATAGACGTTTGGCACCCGGTTGGCCACCAGTAGTTTCCAGGCCTGTGTGGCCGCCTTTTCGTCATTGCCAATGGTGATGAATACTGTGTTGGCCGCTGGCTCGGTCAAAAATGCGCCTACCTTGTCCTGCAAACGCGCCAAGGGCACGTTAATGGCCCCAACCATGTGATAGAGGTTGTAGTCGGCTTCATTACGCACATCCAGATAGATCGGTTTGATGGATTGCTGGAAGCGTGCCTTAAAAGCCTCTGCTGGAGACACAAATGCCAGCCGGGCCGACAACATGCCATCTGCGCTAAGCGTGCGGGTCACCATCTGAGGTTTGGCCACAGGTGCAGTGCTTTGGGCTACCGGAGCGGCCATGGGGGACTTTGCATTTCCGGCAGTCAAGGCCGGTTCGCTGCGCTTGAACTGTGCGCTCTGGTAGCGCGCTTCAATCGAGGGGGTGCCGATCAGCACCACGCCAAACGCCATCAAGGCCAGCGCCACGGCACCTAGTTTGCGCATGCCAGGCTCACGCGTCAGATCTTTATTGGCTACCAGCCGTTCGATTTGCTCTGCGCCCCAAAGCAGCGCCAGCGCCACCAGCACGATGACCACCACAACCTTGGGTGCGGTGGTGTTGAACACCTGATCGAGCGTGAGGCGACCCAGATATCCGGTTGTGTTGTACCAGCCGTCAAAGAGCTTTTCGGTCTCGCCAAAAATGAAGGCGCCAACAAAGCCACCGGCCATGAACATCATGCCGTCGATGCGTCCGGTGGAGGCCGAGGCCAGCGAAGTCGTTGGACAAAAACCGCCGACGATAAAGCCTACGCCCATGATCAATCCGCCGAGCAAACCGGAGTCGATATAAGTGGGGTTGACCCACACGTGGCTGAAATCCACCACGCCCAACCCGACAGCGCCAAACAGCAACACGAGCGCCACGGCGATGGCGGTAAACATCACCTTGAACACCGTGAGTTCGCGAAAGTAAAACTGACCGGCGAGCTTGCGCGAGTCGCCAAAACCGGCCATCTCCAGCGTCAGACCAAAGGAAAAGCCGATGAGGCCAAACACCAGGTAGGACCAGGGGTTGGCCGCGCTTACAACGGAAAGTGAGTCAAGTGGAAAGGTCATGGTCTGCTCCTGATGGAATGGCCCGGCGTCTGGCAATCAAATCCAGAGCTTGCGCACGAAGTACGCAAGCAGATAGGCGCCCGCAAAGATGGCCAGCATGATCAGCCAGGAGCCCGCTGCCAGCGTTGCACCTCCCGATAATGCTTGGCCAGAAGTGCAGCCGCGGGCCAGGCGCGCGCCGTACAGAAAAATCATTCCGCCTACAAAGGCCAAGGCCCAACGCTGGCGGTCGGAAATGCGTGGCCCCTTGTTGGTAACGAGCTTAAGCCGGCCATTCCATAGCCCAGAAACAAAGCCCCCCAGCAAGGCGCCGAAGAACACCGGCACGATCCAATCGTCGAGCGGATTCTTGTCGCCACCCGCCATCTTGAGCAGGTAAGGTGTCTGGTCCACATGGGCAGGCGCCACCAGATCTACCAAGGCAGCGTCAAGCCGACTGGTTGCGCCAGAAGAGCCCAGACCATTGCCGGTGAACAAAAAGGCCAGAAAAAGCACCACGCCCAGAATGGCACCTGCCAGATAGGGGTGCAGGTAGGCTTTCTCGGGCCGGTGAAAGAGTGATCGGATAGCGTTCATACGGATCTCCCAAGGGGTTGGCTATGCATGGTCTTCAACTTCTTCGACGCCGGTCACCATGGCGCGAATGCCTTCCAGTGGTGTGGGACCGGTGGTCGTGAGATAGACGTGACCGACGATGAAGGTGGCAAAGAACCAGGCAGCCAGCGCATGCACAGGTGCTATCACCGGCAGACCGCCCAGCAAGGCCACCAGATCGGGCCGGTATTGCGCACCCCAGATCAGCGTGCCGGTCACAATTTGCAGTGGTAGCAGCACATTGAGAATGCCGAAGTAGGTGAGCTTCTGGATCGGGTTCATGCGGTCATCGGGCCGCTTCTCGAACGGGTGCGGCTCGCCCTTGAAGATGCCCGAGACGTAATACGCGCTCTGCCGCATCGAGTCGTGAATGAAGCCCTGCGGACGCGGCAGGTATTCACGCATGCGCTCGGTGGCCAGGTGATAGAAAAGCGAAAGCGCAGCGTTCACCACCAGCAGCACGGCCAGTACGTTGTGCAGCGTGACCATGGCCGGGAATGCATCGGCATTGAACCAGTCCGGACGGTGAATCACGATGCCCGTAGCCAGCAGCGTCACGATGCTGATGGCCTGTAACCAGTGCCAGAAGCGTCGGTAGGCGTCATACATTTGCACCGGGTGCGTGGGATGTGGCACAGGCGGCCGCTTGCGCCAAGCCAGGAATCGCATCAAACCGTGTCCGCTCACCCCCAGCAAAGTGCCCACGAATGCCAGTAAGCCGAGGCCATCAACCCAGCCGAGACCGCTGGCGCCAAACACGTACAAAGCGTCACGCGCGGGCACGGGTTGGTAGCGCAGCGCGCCGTCGGTGTCACGCACCAGCTCGCCGGTGGGCGCCACATTGGTGTCGCGTTCCATGTGCGGCATGACGGGCGCAAAGCTGGTCAGCGCCATGCCTTTTTGCATGCGCGACTGCTTGCTATGGCAGGCCGCGCAATCCCGCAGCACATGGTCACCCCGCGCAACCCCGTGGTTAATGGCGTAGGGTTGCACCTGGCCATCCATGCGCGGGCTCTTCAAGCCCAGGGCCAGCAGGCGTGCCTTCACAGCTTCTTGTTTTTGCGCTGTATCGACGCGCAATTCATCCACGCTCAGCTTGCCATTCTTGTCGGCGTCAAACGCGGACAGGATGTCGGCCACATAAGCACGGTTGGCATCTGAGTTGCTGCCGAAATAGGCCGTTTGCAGATCGGCCTGGCGGACCGGGCGGGTATTTCCTTTGGCGTCGTCGTAAATCCAGTAAAAGCTGGTGATCAGGTTGTATGGCGCCAAGGCGGTTGCTGCTTGTGCGCCCTCTTGTCGTGCCAGCAAAACGGGAACGTAGCCCCCCACCAGCGACTGCACATTGCCCGGTTTTCCCTGCACGCCACGGCAACTCTTTGCAGGTTGGGCATCCGGGGTCAGCACCGTCCAGTCATAGGCCTGAATAGCGGGCGCATATTGTTGCGGGATGTGACACGTCTCGCAAGCCAGCGCGGCCATGTGGGTTGACACATAGGGCAACCAGCTTGAATGGCCGGACGCGTCGTGACAGGTGTCGCAGCGGCGCATCTCGCCATGAACCGCGGACGTGGTGTGGCTGCGGGCACCGGGGCCGCGCGCAAAGTCGTGATCAGGCTTTTGCAGGTACTGACCGATGTCCACGGTGCGCGGGTCGTAGCGCAGGTGGTCCGGGCGACTACCCAGGTCACCGCGGGCGTGTGCCGGATTGTTCAGCGCATGGTGGCAGTCCGTGCATTGCAACTGGCGCTCGGCGTGCACGTCCCATGACCGGTTCAGGCTTTCCTTGTTGGCCAGATTCACGCCAGATAGTTTGATGCGCTGGCCTGAAATTACCTGGCCGGTGGTCGCGGTTTGCGGCTGATCCAGATCGCAAGCGCTGACCTGAATAGGTGTCTTGCCGCCCGGGTGCGCTTCGCCGTGGCAGGCCGCGCAATTGGCATTGGTGGGATCCTGCACCGCAAGTTTGCGGCCATCAAGCAGACCGTCTGCGGTAAACGCTGCGCGGTTCCAGTTCCAGCCCTTTGCCTTGCCGCTCGCGGGTTCCACGATCCCCAGACCAAGCAGGGTGGCCGTGTTGGCGTCGCCAAACCTGCCAGCGCCAATGGCTTCGGCCCTTGCTTCCAAATTGGGCTTGGCAATGTGGCACAGGAAACAATTCATTTCCATGGTGCCCGAGGCATTCCAGTCCCAGGCAATGCGTTTTCCATCGGGCGACAACAGCGATGCTTCTGGGTCGTTGGCGTTGGCTATCCTGCTCTTTAAGGGCGAGCCATCGCGCCCCATAAGGGCTGGCCCGCCGCCCACCACGCGCGTGCCATTGGCCATGAGCCAGGCGGGGGTGGACAAGTCCAAAAGCTCGTCACCCGTCAGCGTGAGGTAACGGTAGCGCAGCGGGTCCCAGCGGCCAAAGAAGCCTTTTCCCGCACTCAATTTGCCCTTGGTCGCAGTGCCAAATTGGTTCAAACCCAGATCCGCGTGGAAAGCGTGGTCGGCAATGTAGGCCGAATCGTGGCACTGCCCGCAGGTCTTCAAGGTGGACACCGCTTGCCCCGATTGCAGCACGCTCACGCCTTCTGCATCGCGCAGTGCTATGGCCGGGTGCATTGTTTGGAGTGCCGGGCTTGCTGCATGGGCGGCGCTCAATACGGCGGCGCCTGCCATCATCGCCAGACTAAGACGAATGCTCGTCATGCCGAGTCGGCTGAAGCTACTGGTCGGGTTCATTTCAGTCTCCTTCCACCCCATTGCACCGGGTCACCCGGATAGCCCAGGGCTTTCCAGTCGAGGCGCGCGGGCGTGGCCGTGTCACTCTTGCCGCTGGCGGTGTGGCAGTCGTCGCAATGCAGCGCCGCGTCTGCGCCCTGCACCATGTGCGTCGTGGCCCAGTACATAACGGTCTCAGCAAATCCGTATTGACCGCTATATGCCAGCCCGGTAATGGGCGCAGCCATCTCGAACGACTTGTTCCAGTCGAAGGTTGTCCAAAAGCCGTCCTTACCGGCAGTCACGGGTTGCAACAGATACCCGTTGACTTTGTCATAGGGCTGCTTGGCGGTGTGTACCTTGAAAGGAAAGATGCGGGCCTTCGGGTCGGCAATGGAGCCGGCCGGTTTATTAATGTAGGTCGGGCCGCTCTTGGCAATAGGGTCGCCCAGCAAATAGCGGTAATCGTTGCTGCCGTTGAACCACAGGTAGGTGGGCGCAAAGTTGGACTGGTAGCTGAACTCGCCCTTGATCTTCAAGTAGGTGTAGTGATCATCTTCACGGCCCTTCTGTCCGGCCTTGGACCAATCCCACGTGACCTTGGTAGGTTCCTCAACGGCAATCGCCGGAATGTGACAGGTCTGGCAAGCGACGCTGGCCAAGTGCTTGTTGATGCGCTCGTCGTTGTGCACGATGCCCTTGTGGCACTGCTCGCAAGATACCTGCTCCTCAGGGTCAATATGGAAGTTGTCGGCCACCATGCGTCCCAGAATCTGGTGCTTGCGGGTTACGTGGCAGTCGCTGCATTGCAAGTTGTATTTGCCGCCCATATGCACGTCAAGTGCGCGACTGGGGAAGTAAAGGCTTTCGTCCAGATCACCATGCTTGACGCCATTACCGCCACCACCGTCAAAGTGGCATTTGCCACAATTTTCGCGAGTGGTGGCGCGCACGCTGCGAGCGGCGGCCAGCAGGTCAACTTTTGGACCCGGATTGCCCCACAAGGCCTTGGAATACAAACCTGGATCGGCGTGGCAAACCAGGCAGTCCACGTTCTCGGCATTGGCCTGCTGCTTGGCTCGGCCCTGGTCCCAACCGTAGCCGACGTGGCAGGCCATGCATTTGTTCTCATTGCCTTGTGTGCCAATACAGAAGTTGTTGATCTGGTTGATCTTGCCGATAGTCACCGGCTCTTTGCGCCAACCCACTACTGCTGGCTTGGACTCCCAGGTCCAGTGCGAAGTCTTCATCACATCTTGGGCAGCATCCTTGTGGCAGGTCAGGCATTCTCGGGTCACGTCTTGCCCGGTCTTGTACGGTCCTTTGACGATGTCGTGGTGATCCACATGCGCGCCCTTCAGCGGCAGGGCCGTGGAGGGTTCAATGCGCGGCACCAGGGTTGGGCGCGTCAGATACGCAAACGTTACTGCGATTAGAAGGACGATAACCGCCAA
>CANFNO010000141.1 GCA_947447845.1 Burkholderiales bacterium
CCACTGGCAAAAACAATTTTGGCAGCATGAGGATCCACATAGATATTGAACTCCGCAGCCGGGGTGATGTTGCCGCCCTCGGAATAGCCACCCCCCATCAGCACAATTTGCTGTATGCGCTGCGCGATTTCGGGGGCGCGCTGCAGGGCCAGAGCCACATTGGTCAAGGCGCCCAAGGTGCACAGCGTCACCGTGCCAGACGGCTGGCGCAACAATTCTTCAATCAGAAAATCCACCGCGTGCTGGGACTGCAAGGGCATAGTGGGTTCGGGCAGATCAGGCCCATCCATCCCGGTGTCGCCGTGCACATGCTCGGCCGTCACCAAGGGGCGCACCAGCGGTTGACTGGCGCCAGCGAAAACGCGCATTTCCGGCCGGCCTGCCAGCTCACAAATGCGGCGCGCATTCTTTTGTGTCCAGTCCAGCGGCACATTGCCGGCAACTGCGGTAATGCCGAGCACTTCCAACTCGGGTGAGGCCAGTGCCAACAATATGGCAACGGCGTCGTCCTGCCCGGGATCGGTGTCGATAATGATTTTTTGCTTCGCCATGCGATGCTCCTGAACCTGATGGCCCGGTTAGTTTTGGTACGCAACCGCGACGGCAGAGGCCAGTCGTGCATTGTTCATAACCAGTTGGATGTTGGAGGCCAGGCTGTCACCACCGGTAATTTCGCACACCCGGGCCAGCAAAAACGGTGTGGATTCTTTACCCGCAATGCCCTGTTGCGCAGCTTCCTGCAAGGCCTGCTCAATGGCCTGGTCAATTGCTTCGCGCGGCATGGCAAATTCTTCGGGAATCGGGTTGGCAATCACCATGCCGCCCTGAAGGCCCATGCCCCATTTGGCCTTCAGCACTGCCGCAATTTCGACAGCTGAATCCAGCCGGTAGTCCACCTTAAAGGCACTGTCACGGGTAAAGAAGGCTGGCAAGGAATCGGTCTGGTAGCCCACCACGGGCACGCCGTGGGTTTCCAGGTATTCCAGGGTGAGGCGCAAATCGAGAATGGACTTGGCGCCGGCACAGACCACGGCCACCGGCGTCTGCGCCAGTTCCTGCAGGTCAGCGGACACATCAAAACTTTCCTGTGCGCCACGGTGCACACCGCCGATGCCGCCAGTCGCAAAAATGCGGATGCCCGCCATGGCCGCAATCACCATGGTGGCGGCCACCGTGGTCGCGCCCAAGCCGCCACTTGCCACGATAAAGGGAATGTCGCGGCGACTGACTTTTGTTACCGCGTGGCCGGCACGGCCGAGTTGCTCGATTTCCTCGCGCGACAAACCGGCTTTCAGACGGCCACCCACGATGGCGATGGTGGCGGGCACGGCACCATGCCGCCGCACTTCTTGCTCCACCTGCAACGCAGTGGCCACGTTTTGGGGATACGGCATACCGTGGGAGATGATGGTGGACTCCAGCGCCACCACGGCCCTGCCAGTGGCGAGTGCGTGTTGTACGTCAGCAGCGATGTCCAGAAAGGCGGAGCTAGTCATGGTTTTGTTCAATATGTGCGCGCACGGTTGCCACGCATAGGTCGGGTGAATTGGCGAATGTACTGGATAGGGTGAGCTCGGCACAGGCCATTGCCCACTGAACGGATGAGTCCAATGGCAGACCGTGCATATATCCATAAACCAGGCCACTGAGCAGCGCATCCCCAGCACCGGTGGCGCTTGCCATGGACACCGGACGCACCGATTTGTGCCCCACGGAACCTTCGTCGTTGCACCAGGCTACTCCACTGGCACCCAAGCTGATGACCACGTTGCGCACGCCCCGCAGGTGCAGGCTGCGCGCGGCATCGCAGGCAGATTGCGGGCTGCTGATGGGCTGCCCGCTAAGGGCTTGTGCTTCCAGGCGGTTGGCCTTCAAGGTGTGCAACTGACCCAGCAAAGGCAGCAGCTTATGGCATTTGGCGACCGAGACGGCTTCTGCAAAGACGGCCTTGTCAGCCCAATAAGTGCTGATCCATAGCAGCACATCCTGACGCACATTGCTGTCTACCACCAGCGCGGCAGCGCCATCAAGCAAAGCGGAGTGTTGGCCCAAGAGTTCAGGCGTCAGGCACTCCACAATGCCCATGTCATTGACCGCCACACCCATGTCGCCATCCACGCCATGCATGGACAAGTACGTGGCGGTGCGTTGGCCGGGAATGGTGGCGCAGGCGCTCATGTTGAGCCCGATGGAGACCGCGGACTGGCGCAGGGCCTGGCCAAATACATCGTCGCCCAACACGCTGACCAGATGGGCATCCACACCCAGACGAATGAGGTTCTCGGCAACATTGCGGGCCACCCCGCCAGGGCTGCAGACAATGCGACCGGGGTTGGAATCACCGGCGAGTATCGAAGCCGTTGAGTGGGCGGCAATGTCCATATTTGCGCCCCCGATAAGGGCGACGTAGGCAGTTCTAAAGTTCATCGGCATGGCGTGATTAGACGGCACAATACAGCGCTTTACGGCATGACGCATGAAGGAGTTTTGCGATGATCTTGGTAGCTGGCTCCGCCAATCTGGACTTTGTTGTCCGAGCAGACCATATCCCCGCGCCCGGAGAAACTGTGCTGGGGCGCGACTTCAAGACCTTTCCCGGCGGCAAGGGCGCGAACCAGGCGGTGGCCAGCGCGCGTGCGGGCGGCGTGACCACGCACATGTTGCTAGCCCTTGGCAATGACGCCTTTGCCATGCCGCTGGAAGAGTCACTACAAGGCGCAGGCGTCAAACTGCTTACCGTGCGCGAAACCGAACATCCCACCGGCACCGCATTTATCTGTGTCTCAGACGCGGGAGAAAACGCCATCACCGTGGCACCTGGCGCAAATGCCTTTCTGCGCCCCGAGCATCTGCCCCTGCTAGACGGCTACACCCATTTGCTGCTGCAACTTGAGACCCCGCTGGACTCCGTTACCGCATTCGCACAGGCTGCAAAAAGGGCGGGCGTGACCGTGGCGCTGAACGCGGCGCCTGCGCGGGTGCTGCCGCAAGAGTTGCTGGGTTTGGTGGACATCCTGATCGTGAACGAAGGTGAATTGGCAACCGTGGCGCAGTGCACAGGCAGTATTGCCGAGTGCCTGCAGAAACTGGATGTGGCCACGGTGGTGGTGACCCTGGGCGCACACGGTTGCTGTGCGCGGCACCACGGCACATTCCACCTGCAGGCATCATTTGCCATCTCCCCGGTGGACACCACGGGCGCTGGAGATACCTTTTGCGGTGCGCTGTGCGCTGCCCTCTGCCAGGGTCTCAATACGGACGAGGCGCTGCGCTATGCCAGTGCGGCAGCGGCCCTGGCCTGCACCCGGTTGGGTGCGCAATCCAGTATTCCCGTGGCTGCCGAAGTGGCTGCCCTGCTGAATGACCAGCCTGATAACAACACCCCTGCCCGCCTGGGCGCATTGCGCGCCCTGTGCGGTCTGAACTGAAAGCCCCGATGTCCAACACACTCCCGCGCAAAGTCATTTTCGATACCGATCCCGGCGTGGACGATGCCATGGCGCTGTATTACGCGCTGGCGCACCCGGCCATCGAGGTCGTTGGCATCACCACCACCTTTGGCAATGTCTCGGTGGAACAGGCGGCAATCAACGCGCTTTATCTGACCGCAATTGCCGGTGTGGAGATTCCTGTCGCCAAGGGTGTGGCCAAACCCTGGATTAAGGCATCCGAGGCGCCGCCGGACTTTATTCATGGTGATGATGGCCTGGGCAATCTGGTCACACGTCAGGAAACCACCAACACCCTGGACCCGCGTTCGTCAGCCCAATTCATTGTCGATATGGCGCGTGCCCATCCCGGCGAAATTACGCTGGTCGCGGTAGGACCGCTAGGCAATCTGGCGCTGGCGTTGAAATTGGCGCCCGAGTTGCCCACGCTGCTGCGTGAGGTGATCCTGATGGGTGGCACCGTGCTGGAGCCCGGCAATGTGTCGCCGGTGGCCGAGGCCAATATTTGGAACGACCCGCACGCCGCTGATCTGGTTTTTACCGCTGGCTGGAAGCTGACCATGGTGGGTCTGGACGTCACGCACCAACTGATCCTGCCGGTAACCCTTTTTGCCCAGATCGCCAAGCACCAACAGCACGCGGCCACCGACACGTTACTGCACGCGGTGAAGTTCTACGCCGATTTTTACAGCGACCTCTATCCGCATGTGGCCAAGATCCACGGCTGTTTCGGGCACGATGTGCTGGCCTTTATCTACCTGACCAACCCCGAGTTTTTCACGCTGGAGTCAGGCCGTGTGCGTGTCGCCGTGGACGGTTTGGCGCAGGGCCAGACGATTCTGCGTCGCCGCCATGTCAACTACCCGCAAGCCGGATGGGACGCACACGTGCCACTGACCCATGTCTGCATGCAAGTCAACGCCCGGGGCGCTCGACAGGTGCTTGAAGACACTTTGATGAGCAACTGGCCCAAGCGCTGAGCGCACCCGGTCTGACTGCCTGCCACCTGAATAAAAGGCCCTTTGTGCACCTACCCATTGTTGACTTCACCAGCCCAAGCGCACCGCAGGACTTTTGCAATAGCCTGCATGAAACCGGCTTTGGCGTTCTGAAAAACCACCCGCTTGACCAAGCCCTGGTGCAGGGCATTTACGACGAGTGGCTGGCCTTCTTCCACAGCGATGCCAAGCACCGCTACCCGCATGACCCCGCCAAACACGATGGTTACTTCCCGCCCAGTGTGTCTGAAACAGCGAAGAACAACACCAAGAAGGATGTGAAGGAGTTTTTCCATCTGTACCCCTGGAGCCGTTACCCCGCCGAGGTGTCCGACGCCGCGCGCCGCTACTACGGCCTGGCCGGACAACTTGCCACGACGCTGCTGCAGTGGGTGGACGACCACTCGCCAGACACCGTCAAGGCGGGTTACTCCATGCCCTTGTCCCGCATGCTCGAGGGCAGTGACCACACGCTGCTGCGCGTGCTGCATTACCCGCCGCTGACCGGGCAAGAAGAACCCGGCGCGGTGCGTGCGGCAGCCCATGGCGACATCAATCTGCTGACCCTCCTGCCTGCGGCAACCGAGCCGGGGCTGCAGGTGCTGGGTCAAGACGATGCCTGGCATGACGTGCCGTGCGACTTCGGCCTGCTCATCGTCAACATCGGTGACATGCTGGCCGAGGCATCGGGCCATTACTATCCGTCCACAGTGCACCGCGTGCTGAACCCCACCGGCGAGGCTGCCAAGAAATCGCGCATCTCGCTGCCCCTTTTCTTGCACCCCCGGCGCGATGTGGTGCTGTCCGAGCGCTACACCGTGGGAAGCTACTTTGATGAGCGGATGCAAGAACTGCGCGGGGTTAAGTATTGAGCATGGGCTCAAAACTGAATCGCCCGGGTTCTTAGAGGGCTTGTGTGCTGCTGGCAAGCGAAGAGCGCTTGCCCGGCAATGGGTTGCATCCAATCACCTCTTCTTGTCACAAAACGCGAAAGCTTATTCACCTCACGCATATAGGTATAGCCAAAATATCGTTCTTGATCTAAGTAAAGGCATCTACATTAGCGCCGATGCATGAATTAGCTTTTGTCGTTGCGGGTTTTATTGTTGGCACCATCGTTGGGCTCACCGGGGTTGGTGGCGGCTCTTTGATGACGCCCATTCTGATTTTTGTGTTCGGTATTAAGCCGTATCTGGCTGTTGGCACCGACCTGTTGTTTGCCGCGTTCACCAAGATGGGCGGCACCGTCAAGCTGGCACGTTCGGGGCGCATTGACTGGGCCGTGGTGCGCAATTTGTCGGCCGGCAGCATCCCCGCCTCCCTGATAACCCTCTACATCCTGCACACCGTGGGTCCTGCAGACCCCAAGGTGCAGGCGGTAATGACCACCACCCTGGGCTGCGCCCTGTTGCTGACTGCCGCGGCCACCCTGTACAAAGCGGTGCGCGGCAAGGCCAGTCCGTTAACCGTGGCTGCAGGACAGGAACGCCTTGCCGCCACCCCCAAACACTGGGTGCTGCCGCTGCTGTTTGGCGCGCTGATTGGCACCCTGGTCACCATCACGTCGGTGGGTGCCGGTGCGATTGGTGTCACCGTCTTGATGATTTTGTATCCCTTGCTGCCACTGCCACGCATCATCGCCGCCGACATCGCTTATGCCGTGCCGTTGACCTTGGTTGCCGGCCTCGGGCACGCAACCCTGGGTGCAGTGGACTGGACCATGCTGATTTCGCTGCTCTGCGGCTCCTTGCCTGGCATTTGGGTCGGCTCGCACCTTACGACCCGGGCGCCCGAACGCCTGATTCGCTCGCTGCTTTCTTTTTTGTTGGCCTATGCGGGCCTGAAACTTATCGCTCTATAACGCGAACTTTTTCGCAGACTTCCAAGCTGACTTTTTGACTTATGTACCAATACACAGACTTTGACCGGCAATTCATCCGCGCCCGCGCCGCCCAGCACCGCGACCAGTTGGAGCGCAATCTGGCGGGTACGTTGGCCGATGATGATTTCCGCCCGTTGCGCCTGCAAAACGGCTGGTACATCCAGCGCTACGCGCCCATGCTGCGCGTGGCTGTGCCTTACGGCGAACTGGCCAGCCACCAGTTGCGCGTGCTGGCCCGCATTGCCCGCGAATATGACCATCCTTCCAAGGAGGTGTTTGATAAGGCGATTGGCACGCAGGCGACTTGGGGCACCACGCATCTGCCGGTAGGCTATGGCCACTTCACCACGCGCCAGAATGTGCAGTTCAACTGGATTCCGCTCACAAAAAGCGCCGATGTCATGGACCTGCTGGCCACCGTGGATATGCACGGAATCCAGACCAGCGGCAACTGCATCCGCAACATCACCAGCGACGAGTTGGCCGGTGTGGCCCCCGACGAACTGGCCGACCCGCGCCCTTTTGCCGAAATCATGCGCCAGTGGAGCACGCTGCACCCCGAGTTCGCCTTTCTGCCGCGCAAGTTCAAGATCGCCATCACCGGTGCCACCGCCGACCGCGCGGCCACTTACTGGCATGACGTGGGCCTTCACCTCAAGCACAACGAGGCTGGCGAGCTAGGCTTCAAGGTGCTGGTGGGCGGCGGCATGGGTCGTACCCCGGTGATCGGCAGCATCATCCGCGAGTTCCTGCCCTGGAACCAGATCATGAATTACCTCGAAGCCGTGGTGCGCGTGTACAACCGCTGGGGCCGCCGCGACAACCTGTA
>CANFNO010000142.1 GCA_947447845.1 Burkholderiales bacterium
CAGCGCGCTTTGTGTTTTGGGGCTGGCACGGTTGATTTCATCGGCCAGAAGCACCTGGGCAAAGATTGGTCCTGGGTGAAATACAAAGGCCTCTTTGCCGCGCTCATAGACGGATACGCCAGACAGATCGCTAGGCATCAGGTCGGAGGTAAATTGCACGCGGGAGAACTGCAGCCCAAAGCTTCGAGCCAGCGCATGGGCCAAGGTGGTTTTGCCTACCCCCGGCACGTCGTCGATCAGAAGGTGGCCGCCAGCTAGCAGGCAGGCAACGCAGTCCTGGATCTGGCTGGGTTTGCCGACAATCACCGTGTTAAGCTGATCCAGTAGTATTTTGAGTGTACGTTGAGCGTCCATAGCGGCACGTTACCTGAATTTTCTGAAATGCGAGTTCTCCCGTGAGCAAGACCGGCTACTTTTTCCACAGCGACTGCAGCAAACACGATATGGGCAACGGCCACCCTGAGTGCCCGGAGCGGCTCGCAGCTATCGACAAGCGCTTACGCAGCCAGGGCGTGGCTGATCTGCTGGACTGGCGCGAAGCCCCGCTTGCCCCCATTGCGGATCTTGAGTTGGCCCATGGCCGCATGCATGTGGCGGCACTGCGCGGTCTGACCGATGGGTTGCGCGACGAAGTGCAGGCCGGGGGACCGACCCATGCCCAAATCGATCCGGATACCAGCATCAACGTCCACACCTGGGACGCGGCGCTACGTTCTGCCGGTGCGGCCATTGCCGCCACCGATGCCGTCATGGCGGGAGAGTTGGATAACGCCTTTTGTGCCGTGCGCCCGCCTGGCCACCACGCTTGCCGAGACAAGGCCATGGGCTTTTGCTTCTTCAACAATGTGGCGGTGGCCGCACACTATGCGCTGGACCGCCACGGTTTGAAGCGGGTCGCAATCATCGATTTTGATGTGCACCACGGCAATGGCACCGAAGACATCGTCTCGGGTGACGAGCGCATCCTGATGGCGAGCTTTTTTCAGCACCCGTTTTATCCCTATGGCGGTGCTGCTTCCACGGCCAGCAATTTGCTGAATGTGCCGGTGCCGGCTTACACCAAGGGCGATGCGGTGCGAGAGTTGGTAGCTTCTCAGTGGATGCCCCGTCTTGAGGCCTTCAAGCCGGAATTGATACTGATCAGCGCCGGCTTTGATGCCCACCGTGAAGACGACCTGGGCCAGATGGGCCTGGTCGAAGCCGATTACGCCTGGATCACGCTGCAACTCAAAGACCTGGCGGCGCGTCACGCCAAGGGTCGGATCGTTTCCTGTCTGGAGGGCGGCTACAACCTGGACGCCCTGGCCCGAAGCGTCGAAGCGCATGTGCGGGTTTTGGCGGGAATCTGATGCAAAAAAGCTCCGCCCCCGAACCGATCGATGATTTCGAAGGCTGGCTCAACGCCTTCACCCAGACGACGGTCCTGATTGAACTTGCCGCCCTGGTGGCCTGCGCACTGCTGGCATGGGCACTGGTGCGCGGCTTGCGCCGGGCACTGGGTCAGGACGACACGCGCTCCATCTGGTTTGGACGGCGCAATCTGGACGGTGTGCTGTTCCCGCTGGTGCTGCTGAGCCTGGCCTTTGTTGCGCGGGACGTACTTTCCAAGTTCGTGTCGGTGGCGCTTTTGAAGGTCGCCATACCCGTGTTGGTGTCGTTGCTGGTCATACGCGTTGGCGTGAAGGTGCTGCAGGCGGCGTTCCCGCAGTCGAAATGGGTGCGGCCGCTGGAGCAAACGATCTCCTGGCTGGTTTGGCTGATGATGGTGCTGTGGGTCAGTGGCCTGTTGCCGGTGGTCCTGCTCGAACTGGAACAGATCGGTTGGAAGGTGGGAAATAGCCACCTGACGCTGCGCAATATGCTGGAAGGCGCGGTCACAGCCGGTGCGGTGCTGATCTTTACCCTGTGGCTGTCTGCAGGCATCGAGGCACGCGTACTGCGTGACGCCACGGGTAGCGAGTTGTCGTTGCGCAAGGCCATCAGCAACGCGGCGCGCGCGGCCCTGATGTTCGTCGGGCTGATCATCGCGCTCTCTGCCGTGGGAATTGATCTGACGGCTCTGTCTGTGCTGGGCGGTGCGGTCGGTGTGGGCATCGGCCTGGGTCTGCAGAAGCTGGCGGCTAACTACGTGTCAGGCTTTGTGATCCTTACCGAGCGCAGCATGCGCATTGGCGACAACGTTCGTGTGGATGGCTTTGAAGGCGTCATCACGCAGATCAATGCGCGCTACACCGTGATCCGTTCGCTGACCGGGCGCGAATCGATTGTGCCCAACGAGATGCTGATCATTAACCGGGTGGAAAACCTGTCGCTGGCAGATTCGCTCGTCTACCAGTCCACCACAGTGTCCGTGGGCTATGACAGCGATGTGGGACAGGTTCAGGACTTGCTGCTGAAAGCGGCACAGGACCAACCACGGGTGCTGCGCGAGCCCGGGCCACTTGTTCAGTTGTCCAATTTCGGTGCCGATGGGCTGGAGTTCACCGTGGGCTACTGGATCAACGACCCGGAGGTCGGTCAAGGCGGTCTGAAGTCGGATATCAACCTAGCTGTTCTGGCGGCATTGCGCGCGAACCAAATAGAAATACCGTACCCGCAGCGAGTCGTTCACCAGCGTTAAAGTTCGGTACAATCAAAAAAAGCACGGTCGTACTATTTTATTTTTATGCCGGATCTCACCTCTGAAAGTTCATGACAGGGTAGCCCGCATACAATCAAAAGAGTTGACGTGCACGTCAATTAGAAACACCCACAAATAACCCTCTGGAGCAGCAAGCATGAAAGCATTGGTCGCGGTAAAGCGCGTGGTGGACTACAACGTCAAGGTCCGCGTCAAATCCGACGGTTCGGGCGTGGACATCGCCAACGTCAAGATGAGCATGAACCCGTTTGACGAAATCGCCATTGAAGAAGCTGTGCGCCTGAAGGAAAAGGGCGTGGTCACCGAAATCATCGCGGTCTCTTGTGGCGTGGCGCAGTGCGCCGAGACGCTGCGCACCGCCATGGCCATCGGTGCGGATCGCGCCATTCTGGTGGAAACCGCGGTTGACTTGCAGCCCCTGGCCGTGGCCAAGCTGCTCAAAGCTTTGGTGGATAAGGAACAGCCCGGCCTGGTGATTTTGGGCAAGCAAGCCATTGACGACGATTGCAATCAGACTGGCCAGATGTTGGCTGCGCTGGGCGACTGGCCGCAGGCTACGTTTGCCAGCAAGGTTGCCATCGTTGACGGCAAGCTGCAGGCCACGCGTGAAGTGGACGGCGGCTCGGAAAATCTTTCTTTGAGTCTGCCCGCCATCATCACCACCGACTTGCGCCTGAACGAGCCGCGTTATGTGACGCTGCCCAACATCATGAAGGCCAAGAAGAAGCCGATGGAGACGGTCAAGCCTGAAGACTTGGGCGTGGATGTGGCTCCACGAATCAAGACGCTCAAGGTGGTCGAGCCGCCGATGCGCAGCGCCGGTATCAAGGTGGCCGATGTGGCCGCACTGGTCGAAAAACTCAAGAACGAAGCAAAGGTAATCTGATCATGACCGTACTCGTCATTGCCGAACACGACAACAATTCCGTCAAGCCCGCCACGCTGAACACCATTGCCGCTGCTGCGCAGTGCGGTGGTGATGTGCATGTGCTGGTGGCAGGTTTCAACGCCGGTGCAGCCGCAGCAGCAGCAGCGCAAATCGCTGGCGTCTCCAAAGTGATCCATGCCGATGAAGCCGGTCTGGCGCACGGCCTGGCTGAAAACGTCACCGCCCAGGTCCTGGCGATTGCCGCTGGCTACAGCCACATCGTTTTTGCGGCGACTGCTTCGGGCAAAAATGTGGCGCCCCGCGTGGCCGCCAAGCTCGATGTGGGCCAAGTCTCTGACATCACCAAGGTGATCAGCGCCGACACCTTTGAGCGCCCGATTTATGCAGGCAATGCCATGGCCACGGTGCAAGCCACCGACGGCACCAAGGTGTTGACCGTGCGCACTACAGGCTTTGATCCGGTGGCCGCCACGGGTGGAAGTGCCGCCGTCGAAACATTAGCTGCAGTGGCCGCCAGCGCCAACGTGAGCTTTCTGGGTTCCGAGATCGCCAAGAACGACCGCCCCGAATTGACGTCCGCCAAGATCATCGTCAGCGGTGGACGGGCCTTGGGCAGCAGCGAGAAGTTCACCGAAATCATTACGCCACTGGCCGACAAGCTGAATGCCGCGATGGGTGCTTCGCGCGCTGCGGTGGATGCGGGCTACGCACCCAACGACTGGCAAGTGGGCCAGACCGGCAAGATCGTTGCACCCCAGTTATATATCGCGTGTGGCATCTCGGGAGCCATCCAGCACTTGGCCGGCATGAAGGACAGCAAGGTCATCGTCGCCATCAACAAGGATGCCGAAGCGCCGATCTTCTCGGTGGCCGACTACGGCCTGGTGGCGGACTTGTTTGTCGTCGTACCGGAACTGACGGCCGCGTTATAGGCCAAAGAGGTCAGCAGGGCATCCATAGGGTGCCCTTTTTTTTCGATTTTTATCAGTGGAGTTCATCATGAGTTACATCGCCCCCGTCAAAGACATGCTGTTCAACATCGAGCATCTGGCCAATATTGAACAGATCGCTCAGATTCCGGCCTTTGCAGATGCCGGTCTGGATACCGCGCAAGCCGTATTGGAAGAAGCCGCCAAGTTCAATGAAGGTGTGCTGGCTCCGTTGAACTGGGCCGGTGACCAAAACCCCACCAGTTTTAAGGATGGCGTTGTGACGGCCACCCCAGGCTTTAAGGAAGCTTTCAAACAATTTTCCGAAGCTGGTTGGCAAGGTCTGCAGCACCCCGCTGACTTTGGTGGTCAGGGCCTGCCCAAGACGATTGGCGCGGCCTGCATTGAGATGTGCAACAGCGCTAACCTGAGCTTTGCCCTGTGCCCTCTGTTGAGCGACGGAGCCATTGAAGCGCTGCTCACAGCCGGTTCCGACGAACTCAATGCGGTGTACTTGGAAAAGCTGATCAGCGGCGAGTGGACAGGCACCATGAACCTGACCGAGCCGCAGGCCGGCTCCGATCTGGCCGCCGTGCGCACCCGCGCCGAGCCTCTGCCGGACGGCACGTACAAGGTGTTTGGCACCAAGATTTTCATCACCTGGGGTGAGCACGACATGGCCGACAACATCATCCATTTGGTGCTGGCCCGGGTGCAAGGTGCACCCGAAGGAGTGAAGGGCATCAGCCTCTTTATCGTGCCCAAATTCATGGTCAATGGCGATGGCTCACTGGGCGCGCGCAACGACGTGCATTGCGTCAGCATCGAACACAAGATGGGCATCAAGGCCAGCCCGACCGCAGTGCTGCAATACGGCGACAACGGTGGCGCCATTGGTTACCTGGTCGGCCAGGAAAACCGTGGCTTGGAATACATGTTCATCATGATGAACGCAGCCCGTTACGCTGTAGGCGTGCAGGGTATTGCGATTGCCGAGCGCGCTTACCAAAAGGCCGTGACCTTCTCGCGTGACCGCATCCAAAGTCGCCCGGTGGATGGCTCTCTGCCAGGTGCCGGCCCCATCATCAACCACCCCGATGTGCGCCGCATGCTCATGACCATGCGTGCCTACACCGAAGGCTGCCGCGCCATGGCGACGACCGCTGCCAGCGCATACGACGCCGCGCACCACCATCCCGATGCCGATACGCGCAAAGCCAATCAGGCTTTCTACGAATTCATGGTGCCTCTGATCAAGGGCTACAGCACCGAGATGAGTCTGACCGTCACTTCACTGGGCGTACAGGTTCATGGTGGTATGGGCTATATCGAAGAGACCGGTGCTGCCCAGTACTACCGCGACGCCAAGATTCTGACGATTTACGAAGGCACAACCGCCATCCAATCCAACGACCTGGTCGGCCGCAAGACCGCACGCGATGGTGGCCAGACCGCCAAAGGCATTGCCGGACAAATTGAAACGACCGAAGCCGAATTGACCGCCAGCGGCAGTGCAAATGCATTGGCCGTGGCCAAGCGCCTGAAGGCCGCCCGTCTGGCCTTCCTGGATGTGGTGGACTTTGTGGCGGGTAACACCAAAGCCAGCCCGAATGCGGTGTTTGCTGGCAGCGTGCCTTACTTGATGCTCGCAGGCAACGTGATGGCCGGTTGGCAAATGGCGCGTGCGCTGCTGGTGGCTGAAAAAGCTGTGGCTGCGGGTAACGATGTGCCCTTCATGCAGGCCAAGGTCACCACCGCGCGCTTTTATGCAGACCACATTCTGAGCCAGGCCCCCGGCGTGCGCGACAGCATTGTGGATGGCGCAGACAGTGTGATTGCCATGGCGCTGGACGCATTCTAAAAAGGCGCTTCATGTCGAAACTCCCACCACCCCTGGACCATTTGCCCTTTCCGGTGATTGGTTCGCCGCTGTTCATCATCAGCAACCCAAAGCTGGTGATTGCCCAGTGCATTGCCGGTGTGGTGGGCTCTATGCCAGCGCTCAATGCCCGCCCCGCTGAGCAACTGGAAGAGTGGCTGATCGAGATTACAGAAGCGCTGAAGGCCCACAATGCCGCGCATCCCGAAAGCCCGGCGGCGCCTTTTGCCATCAATCAGATTGTGCACAAGAGCAATGCCCGCCTGGAGCACGATATGGCGTTGTGCGTGAAGTACAAGGTGCCCATCATCATCACTTCACTGGGTGCGCGCGAAGACGTCAATGCGGCTGCGCATTCCTACGGCGGTGTGGTGCTGCACGACATCATTAATAACAAGCACGCGCACAAAGCGATTGAAAAGGGTGCCGACGGCCTGATCGCCGTGGCGGCAGGTGCAGGGGGTCACGCGGGTGTGAAAAGCCCGTTTGCCCTGATTCAGGAAATCCGCCAGTGGTTTGATGGCCCGGTGGCATTGAGCGGCTCTATCTCCACGGGTGACGCGGTACTGGCAGCACAGGCCATGGGTGCTGACTTTGCTTATATCGGCTCGGCTTTTATCGCGACTGTTGAGGCACGCGCGGCAGAGGCCTACAAGCAGTGCATCGTTGCCAGCAACTCGGACGACATTGTCTACAGCAATCTGTTTACCGGTGTGCATGGAAATTACCTGGCGCCCAGCATCCGTGCCGCTGGCATGGACCCGGAACATCTGCCAGAGAGCGACCCCACAGCCATGGACTTTGCCGGTGACAAAGC
>CANFNO010000143.1 GCA_947447845.1 Burkholderiales bacterium
CCGGTGGTGCCACGGCTCCGCACAAAAAAGCCGGAGTGCGCCTGCGACTGCAAATAGCCCAGGGCCACAAGGCGGTCGTAGGCATCAACCACCGTGTAGACGCTGACACCGTGGGCCAGGGCGAACTGGCGAATCGACGGCGCTTTGGCTCCGGCACGTAGCGAGCCATCCTCCACCATAAGGCGAAAACCGATCACGATTTGGGTCACTAATGGCGTGGAGGATTTGGGATCAAGAACAAACATGGGCGGGTAACGCACGCAATAAAGGTGCCGGATTTATTCGGGGTGAACTGTACAGGCCTGCGGGCCTGCACAGTGCATCCACATCAAAGGGTCATCTGTATATGTTAGCCCTTTAAACCCGGCCCTAAAGTCGCGCCTTCACCGCAGTCCGGACCCCGGAGTGCAGCACCGAATAGCCACAAGGAGTTTTCAGCATGCAACGCGAAGCCAATTTCACCAACGCAGCCCTGTTCGCCCGTCGTGAGGCGGCCATCCCGCGCGGCGTCGGACACAGCCACCAGGTGTTCATCGCCAAGGGTGAAAACGCCGAAGTCTGGGACGTGGAAGGCCGCCGTTACATCGACTTCGCCGGGGGCATTGCCGTGCTGAACACAGGCCACCGCCATCCCGCCATCATCCAGGCCGTCAAAGACCAGCTCGACAAATACACCCACACCTGCTTCCAGGTGCTGGCCTACGAGCCCTATGTGGAACTGGCCGAGCGCATCAACGCCAAGGCCCCTGGCAACTTTGCCAAGAAAACCCTTTTCCTGACCACGGGCTCTGAGGCTGTGGAAAACGCCATCAAGATTTCGCGTGCCCATACCGGCCGCTCGGGCGTGATCTGCTTTGGCGGTGGCTACCACGGCCGCACCCTGCTGACCCTGGCCATGACCGGCAAGGTGGCACCTTACAAAACCGGCTTCGGTCCCTTCCCGGCCGAAATCTTCCACGCCGTGTTCCCCAATGCGCTGCACGGCGTGACGGTGGACGACTCGATCGCTTCCGTCGAAGCCATCTTCAAGAACGACATTGAAGCCAAACGCGTGGCCGCCATCATTCTGGAGCCGGTGCAAGGCGAAGGCGGCTTCCACGTGGCGCCTACTGAGTTGCTGCAACGCCTGCGCGCCCTGTGCGATGCGCACGGAATCATGCTGATCTGCGACGAAGTGCAGACCGGCGCCGGTCGCACGGGCACCTGGTTCGCTGTGGAGCAAAGCGGCGTGGCCCCGGACCTGATCACCATGGCCAAGTCGATGGCCGGTGGCTTCCCGATTTCCGCCGTCGTCGGTCGCGCCGAAGTGATGGACGCTGCCGGCCCCGGCGGCTTGGGCGGCACCTATGCCGGTAGCCCGATCGCCTGCGCCGCAGCGCTTGCCGTGCTGGATATTTTTGAGAAAGAGAACCTGCTGCAACGCAGTGTGGAAGTGGGCAAGCGCCTGACCGCCGGACTGAAGGCGATTGCCGCCAAGCACAGCTGCATCGGCGATGTGCGCGGCCTCGGTGCCATGGTCGCCATGGAGCTGTTCAAGAACGGTGACATCAAGCAACCCGACGCCGATCTGGCCAAGCGCATTGCCGGTGAAGCCACCAAGCGGGGTTTGATCCTGCTGACCTGTGGCACATACGGCAACGTAATCCGCGTGCTGGTGCCCCTGACCGCCAGCGATGCCATTCTGGACGAAGGCCTGGCCATAATTGCGGCCAGCTTTGACGCCGTCGCCTCGGCAGCCTGATAGCCCGGACCCCATGAGCGCCCCCAAAACCCTGGTCAGCTTTACCGGCGTTGAGAAAACCTACGATGGCAAAAACCTGGTTGTTCGTGACCTGAACCTGAACATCCAGCAAGGCGAGTTCCTCTCCCTGCTGGGGCCGTCGGGCTCGGGCAAAACCACCACGCTGATGATGCTGGCCGGGTTTGAATCGCCCACTGCGGGTGAGATCAGCCTGAATGGTGTGCCCATCACACGCACGCCGCCGCACAAGCGCAACTTCGGCATGGTTTTTCAGGATTACGCCCTGTTCCCGCACATGACCGTGGCCGACAACATTGCCTACCCGCTGACGGTGCGCAAGGTGTCCGCCTCCGACCAGGCCACCAAGGTCAAGCGCGCACTCGACATGGTGCAACTCGGCACCATGGGCGACCGTTATCCAGGCCAACTCTCAGGCGGCCAACGCCAGCGCGTGGCCCTGGCACGTGCCCTGGTGTTTGACCCGCAACTGGTGTTGATGGATGAGCCGCTGGGCGCGCTGGACAAGCAACTGCGCGAACACATGCAGATCGAATTGAAGGAACTGCACCGCCGCCTGGGCGTGACCTTTGTTTACGTGACGCACGACCAGTCGGAAGCGCTGACCATGTCTGACCGCGTGGCTGTGTTCCATGATGGATTGATCCAGCAGATCGACGCGGTGGAAAGCCTGTACGAGACCCCTGTGAACCGTTTTGTCGCTAGCTTTGTCGGTGATAGCACGGTGCTTGACGGCCAGATCGAGGCGGTGAACGGCAAGGCCTGCACACTGCGCCTGCCTAACGGCGTGCAACTGCAAGGCGTCAACGTCAACCAGGCCAAAGTCGGCGACACGGTGCAATGTGGCGTGCGCCCCGAGCGCCTTCAAGTCGCTGACGCTGCTGGCCCGAATACCTTTGAAGCCCGCATGCTCGACCTGATTTATTTTGGTGACCACCTGCGCGTGCGCTGTGAAGTCGCGGGCCAGGAACCGGCCACCATCAAGATGGCGCTGGCCCATGCCGCGCTACCCCAACCCGGCCAGACCTTCCAGGTCTACGCCCCCCCCGAACACCTGCGTGTGTACCGCTGATTCCCAGCATTTCAACTCTTAGTCCCTTGAAGGAAAAATCGATGAAAAAAATAAAGCCTCTGATGATTGCCATCGCCGCCGTTCTGGCCCTGCCAGCCCTGGCACAAAGCCAGCTTACCGTGGTGAACTTTGGCGGTGCCAACGGTGCCGCGCAGAAGAAGGCCTATTTCGAACCGTTCGAAAAGACCGGTGCCAAAGTGGTGCAGGTGGAATACAACGGCGAGCAAGCCAAGATCAAGGCGATGGTTGAAGCCAAGAAGGTTTCCTGGGACGTGGTTGAAGTCGAGAGCCCGGACATCAACCGTGGCTGCGACGAAGGTCTGTTTGAAAAGCTGGACTGGTCCAAGATGTCGCCCAAGGGTGACTACCAACCCGCTGCTGTGCACGAATGCGGCGTAGGCACGTTTGTCTGGTCCACCGTCATGGCCTACAACGCTGACAAGCTCAAAGTCGCTCCGGTGACCTGGGCGGACTTCTGGGACACCAAGAAGTTCCCCGGCAAGCGCGGCATGCGCAAGGGCCCGCGTTACAACCTCGAATTCGCTTTGATGGCCGACGGCGTGGCTCCGGCTGACGTCTACAAAGTGCTGGCTTCCAAGGACGGCGCTGACCGTGCCTTCAAGAAGATGACCGAGCTCAAGCCAAACATCCAGTTCTGGGAAGCCGGTGCACAGCCGCCCCAGTTCCTGGTCGCCGGTGACGTGACCATGACGACTGCCTACAACGGCCGCATCGATGCCGCCCAGCGTGAAGGCAAGAACCTGGCCATCACCTGGACCGGTGGAATCTATGACCTGGACTACTGGGTCATGCCCAAGGGCACGCCCAACAAGGATCTGGCAGAAAAGTTCATCGCCATGGCCTCCAGCGCTGCAGAGCAGGCTGAGTACACCAAGCACATCTCTTACGGCCCGACCAACAACAAGGCTCTAGCCAAGATCGACCCCAAGATCCTGGCCATGTTGCCCACATCGGCTACCAACGGCAAGACCGCGCTGCAGTTCAACATCACTTTCTGGGCCGACCAGGGCGAAGCGCTGGAAAAGCGTTTTGCCGCCTGGGCTGCGCAATAAGTTGATAGCAAGCAGGGAATGACCATGAGCGCGACCACGCTGGATATGTCTTCACTCGCCGCCCGCTTAGGGCGGGTGGAGCGGCGCAAGCGTGTGCGCGCCATGGCCCTGACCCTGCCATTGCTGGTGTTTCTGGCGCTCACCTTTCTGGTGCCGCTGGGCGCACTGCTGGTGCGTGCCGTCGAAAACCCTGAGGTGGCCGACACGCTGGTGCATACGGGCAAAGCCCTCTCCGGTTGGGACCGTAAAGCGGTTCCGTCGGACGAGGCTTATCTGGCACTGGTCACCGACCTGAATGCCATCCCCGAGACCGCGCAAGCCGGTGTGCTGGCACGGCGCTTGAATACCGAAGTCAGCGGCGCCCGTTCGCTGATCATGAACACTTACCGCGCCAAGCTCGACATTGCCGCCATGACCGGGCCGCAAGTCAAAGAAGCGCTACTTGCGCAAGACCCGCGCTGGGGCGAGTTGCCCTACTGGTGGGCGATTGCCAAGAACAGTTCGCGCTGGACGCCGGACTACCTGCTGACCTCGCTCGATTTGAAGCGCGACGCGCAGGGAGACATCGTCAAAGTCGGCCCTGAAGAGGCGGCCTTCAGTGCCATCCTGGTGCGCACATTCAGCATCAGCGCCGTGGTGACGCTGGTCTGCATTTTGATTGGGTACCCGCTGGCCTATTGGCTCTCCACACTCAGCGCACGCCGCGCCAACCTGATGATGATTCTGGTGCTGCTGCCCTTCTGGACCTCGGTGCTGGTGCGCATTGCCGCCTGGATCGTGCTGCTGCAAACCAACGGATTGGTCAACCGCTTCCTGATGTTCACCGGCCTTACCGACAGCCCGGTGCCGCTGCTGTTTAACCGCCTGGGCGTCATCATTGCCATGGTGCACATCCTGCTGCCGTTCATGATCCTGCCGCTCTACAGCGTGATGAAATCCGTGCCGCCCAACTTTGTGCGTGCCGCTGTGTCGCTGGGCAGTTCACCGATGGCCGCCTTCTTCCGCATTTATGTGCCGCAGACTTACCCCGGCATTGCCGCCGGTGGCCTGCTGGTGTTCATCACGTCCATCGGCTACTACGTCACCCCCGCACTGCTGGGTGGCGCCGGTGACCAGATGCTCAGCTACTACGTGGCGCAGTACACCAATGTCGAAGTCAACTGGGGCATGGCCTGCGCGCTGGGCTCGGTACTGCTGGTGACCACGCTGGCGCTGTACGCCGTGTACCGCCGTTTTGGCAAAGCTGAACTGTCCATAGGCTGAGCATGATGAAACCTTCTCAATTCCCCGCCTATTTCAACCTCGCCGACAAGCTCGGCTGGTACGGTCTACGCGTGCTGTCCGGTGCGGTGCTGGTGTTTCTGCTGATGCCCATTCTGGTCATCATTCCGCTGTCTTTTAGCGACTCGTCATTCCTGTCCTACCCGATTCCGGGCTGGTCCCTGCGCTGGTACGAAGAACTGTTTGCCTCCGATGCCTGGGCCCGGGCTACCAAGAACAGCTTTATCGTCGCGCCCCTGGCTACGCTGATTGCCACGAGCCTGGGCACGCTGGCCGCCGTCGGTCTGGCACGGGTGCAATTCCTGGGCAAGGGCCTGATCACCGGTTTGCTGATCGCGCCCATGGTGGTTCCCATCGTGGTGGTGGGCGTCAGCACCTATTTGTTCTTTGCCAAGATCGGCCTGTCGGATTCCTACACCGGCCTGGTGCTGGTGCATGCGGCCCTGGGTGCGCCCTTCGTGGTGACCACGGTGCTGGCCACGCTGCAAAGCTTTAACCAGAACCTGGTTAAGGCCAGCCTGAGCCTGGGTGCCGGCCCGCTGCAAACCTTTTTCCGCGTCACTCTGCCGGTGATTGCACCGGGTGTCATATCCGGTGCGCTGTTTGCCTTTGCCACGTCTTTTGACGAAGTGGTGGTGACCCTGTTCCTGGCTGGCCCGGAGCAGACCACGCTGCCGCGCCAGATGTTCACCGGCATTCGCGAAAACATCTCGCCCACCATTGCCGCCGTGGCCACCTTGCTGATCCTGTTTACCGCCTCGCTGATGGGGGCCCTGGAATGGCTGCGCGGGCGGCAAAAATAGCCTTGAGGCGCACCACGCAAATGGATCCAAGCAGCCCGCACCATCCGGTGCGGTGTATTTCATAAAAAGCCGTTACTCTTACGCCTTTCAAAGCCCCGCCCGCAGACATTCGCTCTTATCTGGAAAACACGCCATGGACATGAAAACCTCTCCCCTTTCTTTGCTCAAAGACCCCAGCCTGCTCAAGACCGATGCCCTGATCAACGGACTGTGGGTGGCGGGCAGTTCCCGCTTTGACGTGCAGGACCCATCCAACGGCCACAAACTCGTGGACGTGGCCAACCTCGGCGCGGCCGATGCGGACGTGGCAATTGCTGCTGCCAACGCAGCCTGGCCCGCCTGGAAGGCCAAGACCGCAAAAGAGCGCAGCATCATCATGCGCAAGTGGTTTGATTTGCTGATGGCCAACCAGGAAGACCTGGGCCGCATCATGACCGCCGAGCAGGGCAAACCCTTTGGCGAGGCCAAAGGCGAAGTGGCCTATGGCGCAAGTTTTGTCGAGTGGTTTGCCGAAGAAGCCAAGCGCGTTAACGGCGAGACTCTGCCCCAGTTTGACAACAACCGCCGACTGATGGTGATCAAGCAGCCCATCGGCGTATGCGCTGCCATCACCCCCTGGAACTTCCCTCTGGCCATGATCACCCGCAAGGTGGCCCCGGCCCTGGCCGCCGGTTGCACCGTGATCATCAAACCCGCCGAGCTGACTCCGCTGACCGCCTTGGCCGCTGCCGAGTTGGCCATGCGCGCTGGCATTCCGGCTGGCGTCTTGAACATGCTCAGCGCTGATGCCGACAACTCGATTGCCATTGGCAAAGTTATTTGTGCCAGCGACGTGGTGCGCCACCTGAGCTTTACCGGCTCCACCGAAGTCGGCCGCATCCTGATCAAGCAGTGCGCCGACACCGTGAAGAAACTTTCGCTGGAACTCGGCGGCAACGCCCCCTTCATCGTGTTTGACGATGCGGACATTGACTCGGCTGTAGAAGGCGCATTGGCCAGCAAATACCGCAACGCCGGGCAGACCTGCGTCTGCGCGAACCGCTTCTACGTGCAGGAAGGCGTCTACGACCAGTTCGTGGCCAAGTTCACCGCCAAGGTCAAAGCCATGAAGGTCGGCAACGGCTTTGAAGACGGCGTCATGCAAGGCCCGCTGATCGAAGACGC
>CANFNO010000144.1 GCA_947447845.1 Burkholderiales bacterium
AGTACACCGCCGGGTTGCGCACCAGGGCGCGGCCTATGGCGACGCGCTGCATTTGCCCACCCGAGAGCTTGGTGGCGGGGCTTTGCAATTTGTCTTCCATGCGCAGCATGCGCGCCACCTCCAGCACCTTGGCCTTGACCTGATCCTCATCTATTTTGCGCAAGGGAGAGCGCAGGGGGAAGGCCAGGTTGTCGTACACGTTGAGGTGCGGATAGAGCGAATATTGCTGGAACACAAATGTCACGTCGCGCAACGCCGGTGCCAGCGCCGTGACGTTGCGTCCGTCAATCCAGACCTCACCGGCATCCGGCTTTTCCAGACCGGCCACCAACCGCAAGGTGGTGGTTTTGCCCGCGCCACTGGGGCCGAGCAACACCACGAATTCACCACTGGCAATGTCGATGTTCAAACCGCTGACTGCGGTCTGCGAACCAAAGTTCTTGCTGACACCTTCGAGCTTGAGATCAGCCATGGGCCGCCTTTCGGGTTCCGACCGCGCTGAGTGCAATGTCGTCGCGCGCGGTGCGAATGGCGCGTCCGCTGGCCTGGTCAAAGAGTGTCATCTCAGAGCTTTCAAAATCCAGTCCGACCTGGTCGCCGCGCAGTGCCTGCACCTGCACATCGACCTTGGCGCGCAACACGCTACCCTGCGCCGTGTTCAGCGTGATGATCTGGCAGTTGCCCAGGTATTCCACGCCCACCACTTCAGCACGCAAAGGCGCATCGCTCGACAAACGAACGTGCTCCGGGCGCACGCCATACAGCAGCGGGCGCTGGCTCACCGCCTCGCACACAGCAGGCATGTTCAGCGCGACAGGCCCGAGGCTGATGGAAGTTGCGCCGCGTTCCAAAGCAGTGTTGGCCGGTATGAAATTCATCGAGGGTGAGCCCATGAAGTCGGCCACAAACACGCTGGCCGGGCGCTCATAAATTTCCTGCGGCGCGCCTAGTTGCTCAATCACGCCCTGATTCATGATGGCAATCTTGTCGGCCATGGACATAGCCTCGCGCTGGTCGTGCGTGACGTAGACGGTGGTGGCACCCAGGCGGTCATGCAGGGCGCGCAACTCCTGGCACATCAACTCGCGAAACTCGGCATCCAGCGCGCCCAAAGGTTCATCCATCATGAAGGCCAGCGGCTGGCGCACGATGGCCCGGCCCAGTGCCACACGCTGGCGGTCGCCACTGGTCAGGCCCGAGACCGACTTCTTCAACAAATGGGTGATGTGCAGGGTGTGGGCGGCACTGGCCACGCGCTCATCAATCTCGGCGCGCGCCATGCCTTGCGAGACCAGCGGAAAAGCAATGTTCTGGCGCACCGACATGTGCGGATAGAGCGCAAACATCTGAAACACAAACGCGATGTCGCGGGCCGAGGCGCGCTTGAAGGTTACGTCTTCGCCGCCCAGAAAAATTTCGCCCGAAGTGGGCAACTCCAGCCCGGCAATCATGCGCAGCGTGGTGGTCTTGCCGCAGCCCGACGGGCCCAGCAGGCAGAAGAACTCGCCATCGTTCACCACAAAGGACGAGTCCTTGACTGCGGTGAAGTCGGCAAAGGCCTTGTGCAGATTTTGAATGCGTATTTCAGCCATGGTGCTTACTCGGGAAACTTGGAGACCACCATGAACATGACGGTGCCCGCCAGCATGGTGACAAAAGACCAGGTGTACAGCACCAGCGCAAAGGGCTGCAGCAGCATCAGAATGCCCAAACCGATGACGGCGCAGGCAACTAGCTCAAGGACATTGCGACGCAGCCAGCGGGGCCAGTTGCTGCCGCTATTACCGTTGCTTTGGCCGGTTGCGCCGGGTGCGGAATAAGAATCGGAATGTGGATTGGACATGGCGTGAAATCTCGCTCTACTTGCGCACGGCGCCAAACGTAATGCCGCGCAAAAGATGTTTGCGCAACAGCACGGTGAAGACCAGGATGGGCACCAGGAACAGCGTGGTGCCAGCGGCCACTGCGGGCCAGTCCATGCCCCCTTCGCCGATGATGATGGGAATAAACGGTGGCGCGGTCTGCGCTTCGCCCGAAGTCAGCAGCACAGCAAAAGCGTATTCGTTCCAGGCAAAGATCAAACAGAAGATGGCGGTGGCCACAATGCCGGTAGTGGCCTGCGGCAACACCACTTTGCGAAAGGCCTGCAAGCGGGTGTAGCCGTCCACCATGGCGGCCTCTTCGTACTCGCGCGGGATCTCGTCAATAAAGCCCTTAAGCAACCAGACCGAGAGCGACACATTGACCGCGCTGTACAGCAGGATCATGCCCAGCCGGGTGTCAGACAAACCCAGCTCGCGGTACATCAGGTAGATCGGAATGGCCACCGCAATCGGCGGCATCATGCGCGTGGACAAAATGAAGAACAGCAAGTCGTCCTTGAGTGGCACTTTGAAGCGCGAGAAGGCATAAGCCGCCATCACGCCAAAGCCGACCGACAGCACGGTGGAGCCAAAGGCAATGATCAACGAATTGGTAAAGCGGGGCGTGAAGTTGGACGGGCCGGCCACCACCATCTGCTGGTTGCGAGCGATGCTTTCGCATTCGCTAGCGGACGGCGGCAGACTGGCAATGTATTCGGGCGTCTGGCGCGAGCGCGTGGTAAACAGATTGCAATAGCCCTCGATCGAGGGGCTGAAAACCACCTTGGGCGGATAGCTGATCGAGTCGGCCGGCGTCTTGAAGCCGGTCATGATGATCCAGGCCAGCGGAATGATGGTGACCAGTGCATAGATCACCACCAGCACGCCAGCCAGCCAGCGTGTTTGGGATGAGGGTTCGACGACCGAGTGGGCGGTGCTGATGCCTTTGCGCATGGTGCGTTACCGGTTCTTGATGTGGTTGAGGGCTTTGACATAAATGTTGGCCAGCCCGAATACGGCGACAAACAAAATGATGGCAAAGGCCGAGGAATAACCGGTGCGCCATTTCTCAAATGCCTCGCGCTTGAGCGTGATGGAGGCCACCTCGGTGGTGGAGCCCGGACCACCCGAGGTCAACAGGTTCACCATGTCAAACATCTTGAAATTTTCGATGCCGCGAAACAGCACGGCCAGCATGATGAAGGGCAGCACCATGGGCAGCGTGATCGACCAGAACTGGCGCCACTTGGAGGCGCGGTCCACTTCGGCGGCCTCGTAGATGTAATCGGGTATAGAGCGCAGACCGGCCAGGCAGATCAGCATCACATAGGGCGTCCACATCCAGGTGTCGACCAGAATGATGGCCCACGGCGCCAGCGGCACCTCGCCCAACATGGAAAAGGAGGACGGCGATACGCCCGTCAACATCGCAATGATGGCGTTGAACAAGCCGGTTTGCGGTTGGTACAGAAACGCCCAGAAGTTGCCCACCACAGCGGGTGACAGCATCATGGGAATCAGGATGAGGGTGGTCCAGAAACCGTGGCCCTTGAATTTGCGATCAATCAGATAAGCCAGGGTGAAGCCGATCAGGGTTTGCAGTGCAATCGTCCAGAACACAAAGTGCGCGGTGGTTTGCATGGCGGCCCAGATGTCGGGGTCGGTCAGGATGGTGACGTAGTTTTCGATGCCCAGATCAGTCACCGGCGCGTTGGGCCGATTGGCCCGGTAGTTGGTGAAGGATAGCTTGATGGTCCAGATCAGCGGAAAGATATTGATCGCCAATAACAGCACCATCGTCGGGGCAATAAAAATCCAGGCGATAGAGCGATCCGAAAGGCCGCGCAATCGACCGGCCAATGGCGGTGGCGTGGCTTGGACGATGCGGTCAACCAAGGGTTTTTGAACTGACATAGCGTGACGGCCAATCAAGAAGCAAGGGGAGATTTCTGAACCCGCTCTGCACCATGGGCGCAGAGCGGGAACACTTTCGAGATCAGGAGAACAGCGCGGTCTTATTTGATCTTGCCGTCGTCTTTAAAGACCTTCTTCCAGTCAGCCACGAGTCCGTCGAGGGCTTCTTTGGCGGTGCCCTTGTCGGCCACGACAAAGTCATGCACGCGCTTTTGTTCAGCCAGCATCAGTTGCGCATAAGAAGGCTCGGCCCAGAAGTCCACCACCTGGTTCATGGATTCCTGGAAGGCGCCTGCATACGGTGCGCTCTTCAGATAACCCGGGTCTTTCAGCACCGCGTTGTGCGCAGAAGAGCCGCCGATGGCCTGCCATTTTTTCTGCACTTCGGGATTGGCAAACCACTTGATGTAAGCCAGCGCTTCATTGCGATTGGGCGAGTAAGACACCACCGAGATGCCCTGGCCGCCGAGCTGCACGCCCTTGGCTTTGTCCGACGGATTCACGAAGTAACCAATCTTGGCGCCGCCCACTTGCGGGTCTTTGTCCAATCCCGGGAAGAAGGCGAACCAGTTCATCATCATGGCGACCTGGCCGGACTTGAACGCATCCAGACCTTCGCCCATGTAGGAGTTGGTCAGGCCGGGAGGCGTGCTGCCCTTGTACAGCGACTTGTAAAACTCCAGCGCGCGGATGGCGTCTGGTGAATTGACGAAGCCGTCCAGTGCGTAGGGCTTCTTCGGGTCTTCGTACTTGAAGCCGAAGGGGTACAGCACATTGCTCACGCCCATGGTGATGCCTTCCGAACCCCGCTCGGTGAAGATGTAGGCGCCATAGACTTTCTTGCCGTCGATCATGCGACCCTGGAAGAACTCCGACACTTGCTTGAACTCGGTCCAGGTCTTGGGGGGTGCCAGATCGCGGTTGAATTTCTTCTTGAACTCGGCCTGAATTTCGGGCTTGCCAAACCAGTCTTTGCGATAGGTCCAGCCCAGCGCATCGGCCATCGCGGGCAGGGCCCAGTAGTTAGGCGAGTTCTTGGGCCACTCGGCATAGCCGACCACGGTGGCCGGTGCAAAGTCGGTCATCTTGATGCCTTCTTTGGCGAAGAAATCATTCAGCTTGACGTAGTGGCCGCTCTCGGCCGAGCCACCGATCCACTGGCTGTCGCCGATGATCAGGTCGCACAACTTGCCTTTGGAATTGAGCTCGTTGAGCATGCGGTCTGCAAAGTTGGGCCATGGCACAAACTCAAACTTCATCTTGACCTTGCTCTGGGCCGTGAAGTCTTTCGACAACTCGACCAGCGCGTTGGCCGGGTCCCATGCAGCCCAGCAAAGGGTGATGGTTTTTTCTTGCGCCTGGGCCACCGATGCGCCAAGACTCAGCGCTGCGGACAGCGCCACCGCTGCCAGCGCCGGCAGCTTCTTCAACATCTTCTTCATGAACCGTTCTCCTCGAAAGTATTTAAATAAGTCGAACACACCAACACACATCCGGCCACCGTTTCAATGCAGGTTTTCGGCAGTCAAGATTTCTACACGCGGCTGCACCACGCTTTGCACACCACGCACGTTTTCACACAGCCCACGCAGCACACGCGCTGCCGTGAGAACGCAATAATGAATATCCTGGTGCAGCACATAAGCCAGGCTGCCATCGATCAGCATGGCCTGGTGCGCCGCCGTTAAATCGTGCGCAATGAGTGGCACGCTTTGGCTCAAACCTGCGAGCTTGAGCGCACGTGCCAGACCGGCACTGGCCAGCCCCACGCAATACAGGCCGCTCAAGCGGGATACATCGATTCCGCTGTCCAGATAAGCCAGCAGCGCCTTGCAAGCGCCGTCGTCATCGGACGGGATGTCCGGCAGGCGCACCACCGACAGGTCGCTAAAGCGCTCTTCCACCACCTGTACAAAACCAATGCGGCGTTCGATCTCGCCCGACAAGCGGGTGGTCTGTGAAGCCAGCAAGAGTTGCGTGCTCTGCGGCGGGCGCGCCATGCGCCCCAGCAGCAGCCCGGCGGTACGACCGGAGGCACGGTTGTCGGCACCGATAAAGGCCTGGCGCATGGAGCCCGCCACGTCGGTGAACAAAGTTGCCACATGCACCCCGGCACGCACGTGGTCGTTGATGGCAAGCTTGATGGCCGGTACATCCGGCGCGATCAGCACGATGGCGTCGCAGTCCGCCACGCGCGACAGTTCCAGTGCGTACTGGGCTGGATCTTCGGCAGAGAAGCGGTAGGTCACCTCGGTGATGTGCTGGTGACGGAAGTCGCCCGCAGTCTGCGCAATATGGCGCTCCAGGTCGTCCAGAAACGGCGAACTCCCGTCCGGCAACACATACGCAAACTTGAAGTTGCCCTGGCTGCGTGGTCTGCCCCGCGTGATGGCCGGGGTGCCCAGGGCGCTAATGGCATCGAGCACCTTGCGCTCGGTCTCCGCATTCACGCCGGAGCGCCCGTTCAAAACCCGGTCCACAGTTGCCGTGCCGACGCCAGCGCTTCGGGCAATTTCAGCAATGGTGACGGGTGAGGACATAGAGCCTTGATGTTCGATTGATGGGCAGTCTAGGTACATCAATAATTAAATCAATCAGGGTTTTCACTATGTGGGGTGGATCACCCGCAGTTGTTCCTTTGAGGGGAATCACTTTGTCGGGTTGCCTGCGCTTTTTCGCGGCCAATGCAGAGGAAAAATGGCAGTGGATGCGCCAAGTCGTAGAGGTTGATTTGCATCAACCATGCCTGCAACGACAGGGCGAAAATCCCGTCCACCGGGAAAAACAATTTGGCTACGGCCAACTAACAATTAAGGCAGCCATTCGAGGTGACGCAATGCAAGCTTTCGTCTGGAGTGGAATTTTCGAGACCTCGATAGCCGAGGTGGATGAACAGCATCAACGCCTGGTCAAGCTGGTCAACGACCTGGGAGAAGAGATCGATCGGGGCCAACCGGAGGAGATCGACCAGGTGCTGCAGGAACTGGCGCGCTACACCGTATATCACTTCGAGAGCGAAGAAAAAGTGATGCAGGAGGCCGGGCTGGCCGAGGACTATGTCGCCCGGCATAAACGTACCCATCGCAGCTTCGTCGAACAGGTTTCGCAGTGGATCGCCACACGCAACGAATCCGGGCAGCTCAGTCCCGCGCAACTGCTCGACTTCCTCACCAACTGGCTGGTCTTCCACATCCTGGGCGACGACCAGTCCATGGGCCGACAGATCATGGCGGTGCATGCCGGTATCAGCCCGGCAGACGCCTATGCACATGACAAATCTTCCATCGATCCGCGCACCGACGTGCTGCTGGGCGCGCTGCACAACCTGTACATCGACCTTTCCAGCCGGAACGACCTGCTGGTC
>CANFNO010000145.1 GCA_947447845.1 Burkholderiales bacterium
CTGGAAGCCTTTCTGGCGCTGACAGCGCGCACCCACACCGACCCGCTGGCACTGCGTGGCAGCTATGCCGGAGCCCTTGGCTGGCCCCAATTCATGCCCTCAAGCTGGGTGAAATACGCCGTTGACTTTGATGGCGACGGCAGGGTCGATCTGTTCAACAGCCAGGCCGATGTGATCGGCTCGGTGGCCAATTACTTCAAGTCCTTTGGCTGGAAACCCGGCATGCCCACACACTACCCTGTGCGCCTGGACGAGGCCAATTTTGACAAGGCCGCCCTGCTGCTGCCCGATATCCTCCCGACCTTTAGCGTGGCGGAATTGGCGGCCAAGGGCGTCATGCTGGAGGAGCCCGGCAATCAACACCCTGGCCCGCTGGCACTGATCGAATTGCAAAACGGTGATGAAGCGCCACTGTTCGTGGCGGGCACAGAAAACTTCTACGTCATCACCCGCTACAACTGGAGCAGCTACTACGCCATGGCCGTGATTGAGCTGGGCCAAGCCGTGGAGCAGGCATTGAAAGTGCAGACGCCAGACCTCGCGTCCATGACAAAATAAACCATGGCCACTCCCCCTACTGCCCCGGAAAAGATGACGCTGGACCGCTCCGACGGCAGCGCCACCATCGATCTTTACCGGGCCGCGCTAGGCCCCGTGCGCGCCGACTATTACCTCAAGACCTTTACCCGGTTTGACGCTGCGGGCAGCACGGGCCTCAGCTGGAATTGGGCCGCCGCACTGCTCAGCCTGAACTGGATGCTGTTTCGCAAGCTATGGACCGTGGCCCTGGCTTATGTCGGCGCGCTCACAGCCTCTACGCTGCTGCTGTTTGGCATTGGGCGACTGGTGTTTCAGCTGTCCGAGGAAACGCAGTGGTTGCTGATGCTGGCCTGCGTCTTGGTGGCCATTGTCCTTCCAGGTGCCTACGGCAACGCCTGGCTCTATGCGCACTGCAACCGGAAAATGGAACGTGCGCTGGCAGCCAGTGCAACTCTGGAAGAAGCCTGTGAATTGATTGCGCGTGAAGCCGTTGGTAGCAAGCGCATGGTGTCGCTGGCAGGACTCAACCTTTCACTCTGCATGCTTGTGGCGGCCATCGCGCTGTCCTGGCCCCATCCTGGAGCCTTGCCCCTGCACACAGGCCCAGTGGCACAAGCCCGTGTCGAGGGACTGGTACAAAGCGCTCCACCAATGCCGGACGCGAGCGCGCCGGCCGCAGCACCGAACCTGACTGCGACAGCGCCGCAGCCGACTGCCGGTTTGGCCGCATCGCCACCGCAACCCACAGCAAGTGCAGCGCTAGCCAGCCAAAGTGCCTCATTACCCAACAACCAACGCATGGTTCAAGAAGGTGCCACTGCCGCTGCGGCCCTTGCGCAGACGACCGCTGCTGCTGAGACTACAAAGACAACGACTGCAAATGAAGTAGAACAACCTTCGCCCAAGCACCAGGCGGAGACAGTGGCACAGGCGACCAAGACCGAGAAATCTGCAAAACTGACCAAGGCAGAACGGCGTGCAAAGGCGAAAGCTGACAAGGCCGAGAAAGCCGAAAAAGCAGCTAAATCAGCCAAATCAGCAATGGCTGCCAGCGCCGCGACCAAAGCTGCTGAAATATCCCTGGCGGGCCCGGCTGCTGCAACAAGCAGTGCGCCAGACACGGGCAAGTTTTTGATCAATGTAGGTTTGTTTGCCGATGACAACAATGCCCGCAATGCCTATGTCAAACTGCAGGATGCGGGTTTGCCTGCTTTGTCTCAGGAAATCAAATCAAGCAAGGGCAAACGCACCCGTGTACGCGTTGGTCCCTTTGAAACCCAGGCCGAAGCAGAGCGGGCCGCCGAGCGCATCCGTGCCTTGCAACTCGACGCTGCGGTGTTCAAACAGTAGCCACGAGTTTTTGCTGCGGTTCAAACCACAGAGACACTTTCAAACACCGGATACAAGGTATCCACCCAGGAGTCGACCTCCTGCTCGGCCACGTTGATGTGTGCGAGGCACGCAGCGCCGTGCTGTTCCCATTCACGGTGACGCAGCACCCCTTCATGCCGTGCAACCAGATACTCAGCCACCAGCCCCATGGCTACAAGATTGCGCGCTTCGGCCGGGAAGTGGCTGTCGCCCAGAATCGTGAAATCGTGGTGCAGCCGCACTGCGGCAACGGTCATGGGTGGCAAGCGCCAGGTTTTGGCCACGATGGCGCCCACCACGGCATGGTCGGTTTTATGGGCCGCGTTTTCGGTCTGCGTGAAGGAGCGGTCCTGTCGTGCCAGCGCTTCGGCCAAAGTGCCCGAATAGCCCTTGACTCCCAGCAACATGATGGGAATGCCGACGTGACAAAACAAGCCGCAGGTGTGGGCGATATCCGCGTCCACACCAAAGAGCTGTTTGGCAATAAAGCCCATGGCCATCGCACGGCGCGTGGAGGTTTCCCAGAAATGCTCAATCAGCGGAGAGTTGATACGGATGGCATTGCGCGTCAAAAAGCAGGTGAGGATGCCGATGGTCGGCCCAACACCCAGCATGGATACGGCCTGCGCTACGGTAGAGGCGGGGCGCGCACGGGCATACAAAGGGCTGTTGACGATGCGCAGCAGCGAGGCTGCCATGGCCACATCACTGGAGGCAATGCGTGCTATTTCACCGGGGTCGGGGTCTGCCAGCGCGACCTCTTTGCGCAGCGCGGTCAGAAGTTCAGGACAAGGCGGAATGACGATGTCGCGCACCGCCCCTGCATTCCTGGCGTGGTCTAGCTCGCGGTCAATTTCAGTAATTCCCATGCATTCCCCCTGCGCTGCATTATCAAGGCGTTTCTGGCTGAAGTTGTTATCGCCATTGGTTGAGGCGCGTCAAGTTTATGGTCTGTTTTTCCATGCAATATAGGTTCAACACCACGAGATGGTTGTACCGCACCTGGAGAGTCAGCCATGATTACCCTTCGTTCCCTTTCTGTCTCCCGGCGGCTTGCGTTGCTTTCTGCCATTTGTCTGATGGGCATCATTTCACTGGTCGCCATGCTTCTGGTTTCCGAGCGCGCACTGATCATGCAGGAGCGCCAACTCGGGGTGCAGCAAGGGGTGGAAAGTGCGCATAGTCTGATTGCCCACTTCTACGGGCAGGCGCTTGCCGGGAAGTTAACCGAGGATGCTGCCAAAGAGGCTGCCAAGGCAGCCGTCAAGTCGCTTCGCTACAGCGGATCTGAATACTTCTGGATCAACGACATGCATCCCACCATGGTGATGCACCCGATCAAGCCCGAGCTCGACGGGAAAGACCTGACCGAGAACAAAGACCCGACTGGCAAGCACCTGTTTGTCGAATTCACCCGCACCGTCAAAGAGCACGGCAGCGGCTTTGTCTGGTATTTGTGGCCCAAGCCCGGCAGTGATACGCCCGTGCAAAAGGTTTCTTTTGTAAAAGGCTTTGAGCCTTGGGGTTGGTTGATCGGATCCGGTGTCTACGTCGATACCGTGGACGCAGTTTTGGCAACGCGCCTCGGCATTGCTGGTGGCGGTACGGTGGTGCTGGCCTTGATCCTGATTGCGGTCAGCCTATTGATCACCCGCAGCGTCATTGATCAACTCGGTGCCGAGCCTGTCGTGGCTGCGGCGCTCACGCATCGCATGGCACAGGGTGATCTGGCTGTCCGCATTGACTTGAAGCCGGGTGATAACTCGAGTCTGCTGCACTCGATCCGGGAGATGCGTGACGGCTTTGCCCGTATGGTGGGTGAGGTGCGTCAGGGCTCCATGGGCGTCGCGAAGGCCAGCGCCGAAATTGCCCAAGGCGATATGGACCTGTCTGCGCGTACCGAGCACCAGGCCAGCGCGTTGGAACAGACGGCTGCCAGCATGCAAGAACTCAGCTCAACGGTACATCGCAACGCCGACTCGGCACGTCAAGCCAACCAACTGGCCCTGAGCGCCTCCACCGTGGCAGTCAAAGGCGGCGAAGTGGTCGGCCAGGTGGTGGAGACCATGCAGGGCATCAATGAGTCGTCACATCGCATTTCGGACATCATCAGCGTCATTGATGGCATCGCCTTTCAGACCAACATTCTGGCGCTCAATGCCGCAGTAGAAGCCGCCAGAGCCGGTGAACAGGGCCGGGGCTTTGCCGTGGTGGCTACCGAGGTACGCTCGCTGGCCGGACGCAGTGCCGCAGCGGCGCGCGAAATCAAGGCCTTGATCAGCGCCAGCGTGGACCGCGTGGAAGCTGGAACCGCCCTGGTGAATCAGGCCGGTGCAACGATGGATGACGTGGTGAACTCGATCAAACGCGTCACCGACATCATGGCCGAAATCACCGCTGCCAGTAACGAGCAAGCCCTGGGTGTGGCCCAAGTGGGCGAAGCGGTAACCACCTTGGACCAAGCCACTCAGCAAAACGCGGCGCTGGTGGAAGAGATGGCCAACGCAGCCGCGCAGCTCAAGGAACTGGCCGATTCTCTGGTGGATACGGTTTCGGTATTCACCCTGACCAGTTGACTAACTCACCCGCTGCCTAATCCTCCAAAGCATCCAAACCTTTAAGACCTGCCGGACCAGGGTCGGGCAGGTCCAGACTCAGTTTGCAACCAGATATTCGCGGCTGATGTGGGCGCCCAGATCGTTGACGCGATCCAGAAACTGCGTCAGATAGGCATGCAAACCGGTGGCCAGGATTTCGTCAATGCGGCCATATTTCAGGTCCGCACGCAGTTTGCCGGCGCGGCGGAGCGTTTCGCTCTCCGGATTGCTGGACACCAGTGCCAGGTTATTCACCACCTCGTTCAAGCTGGCATGCAGCGAGCGCGGCATATCCGGGCGCAGGATCAGCAACTCGGCCACACGCTCCGGGCGGATCACGTCGCGATACACCTTGCGATACACCTCAAAGGCCGAGACGCTGCGCAGAATCGCGCTCCAGTGGTAGAAGTCGTATTCCTGGTCGCGCTCGTTGGCAGCACCGTAAAAGTCGCTTTGCACGGCGTGGAATTTCACATCGACCAGACGCGCCGTGTTGTCAGCCCGTTCCAGGAAGGTGCCCAGTCGCATGAAGTGCAGTGCCTCGTCCATCAACATAGTGCCCACAGTCACGCCGCGTGAGAGGTGCGAGCGGAACTTCACCCATTCAAAAAACTGCGAAGGGTCGGCATCGAACTCGCTGCTCTTGATCATGCGTTTGACTTCCAGCCAGGTCTGGTTTTGTGTTTCCCAGACTTCGGTGGTGAGTGCGCCGCGCACGGCACGGGCATTTTCGCGGGCAGCGCCCAGGCACGAGACGATGGAGGACGGATTGCTCTCGTCCTTGACCATGAAGTCCATCACTTCGCGGGCGTTTACGGTGTCGTATTGCTTGGTGTAAGCGCCGGTGAGTTCGCTGATGCTGAGCAATCCCTGCCAACCCATTTGGGCCACGGCGTCTGATTGCGGCAGCAGCGAAGTCTGGTAGTTCACATCGAGCATGCGCGCGGTGTTCTCGGCCCGCTCGGTGTAGCGGGACATCCAGAAAAGGTGGTCTGCGGTTCTAGACAACATATCAATAACTCCAGCGCAAAGCGCCAATAACGCAACGAGAGAGACTATTCAACGCAGGGACACCGTGGCACCGGCTTTGCCGGGACACTGGTGTCGCCCCCTTGAGGGGGGAGGCTGCTACGCGCAGCGAGCGGCAACGGGGGTGGGCCTTCATGCTTCCAAAATCCAGGTATCTTTTGTTCCGCCGCCTTGGCTGGAGTTCACAACCAGCGAGCCTTCCTTGAGCGCCACGCGCGTCAGACCGCCGGGCACCATTTGCACCGTCTTGCCGGAGAGCACGTAGGGGCGCAGGTCGATGTGGCGCGGCGCGATGCCGCTTTCCACAAAAGTCGGGCAGCTTGAAAGACTGAGCGTGGGCTGGGCGATGTAGCCGCTGGGGTTGGCCTGTACCGCCTTGCGGAATTCTTCAATCTCGGCGGTGGTGCTGGCAGGGCCTACCAGCATGCCGTAGCCGCCGGCGCCGTGCACTTCCTTGACGACCAGGTCCTTCAGATTGGCCATGGTGTAAGCCATGTCATCCTTATTGCGGCACATGTAGGTCGGCACGTTGTTCAGGATGGGCTTCTCGCCCAGATAGAACTCGATCATCTTGGGCACGTAGGGGTAAATCGACTTGTCATCCGCAATGCCGGTTCCCACCGCATTGCAGATAGTGACGTGGCCGGAGCGATAGGCCTCAATCAAGCCTTCACAACCCAATGTCGATGTGGGCCGGAACACGCTCGGGTCCAGATAGTCGTCATCGACACGGCGGTAGATCACATCGACCCGACGCGGGCCACGCGTGGTGCGCATGTAGACGAACTTGTCTTTGACGAATAGATCCTGGCCCTCGACCAGTTCCACGCCCATTTGCTGGGCCAGAAAAGCGTGCTCGAAATAGGCGCTGTTGTACATACCCGGAGTCAGCACCACCACCGTCGGTTCGGCCGTGGTCTCGGGGCTGCTGGCGCGCAAGGTTTCGAGCAACAAGTCGGGGTAATGGGCGACCGGCGCCACGCGGTGCGCGCTGAACAGGTCGGGGAAGAGTCGCATCATCATCTTGCGGTCTTCCAGCATGTAGGAGACGCCGCTTGGCACGCGCAAATTGTCTTCCAGCACGTAGTACTCGCCATTGCCCTTGGCATCCGGCGCGCGCACGATGTCGACGCCGGAAATATGCGAGTAAATGTTATGCGGCACGTCCACACCGACCATCTCGGGGCGGAACTGGGCGTTGTTTTCGATCTGCTCGCGCGGGATCAGGCCGGCTTTGAGAATGTCCTGGTCGTGGTAGATGTCGTGGATAAAGCGGTTCAGCGCGGTGACGCGTTGCACCAAGCCTTTTTCCATGCTGGCCCACTCGTTGGCCGGGATGATGCGGGGGATCAGGTCAAAGGGAATCAGGCGCTCGGTACCGGCACCGCTCTCGTCCTTTTCGCCATACACCGCAAAGGTGATACCGACACGGCGAAAGATCATTTCTGCTTCTTCGCGCCGCTTGGCCATCATGTCGCCGGGTTGGCGCGCTAGCCATTCGTCATAGATTTTGTAATGGTCACGAATCTGTTCGCCCTTGGAGAAGAACTCGTAGGGCAGC
>CANFNO010000146.1 GCA_947447845.1 Burkholderiales bacterium
CACGCCCTACGATGCCATGGGCCATGGCACGCAGGCGCTGGGCATCCTGGTGGGTGGCAACTCCATCGGTGTTGCACCGGATGCGCAATGGATTGCAGCGCGCCTTTACAACGGCGCGGGACGCGCCAGCATGAGCGATATTCATCAGGCCTTTCAATGGCTGATGGACCCGGACGCTGATGCGTCCACGCCGGACGCACCCGATGTCGTCAATGCATCGTGGTCGCTTACTGGCAGGATGACAGGCAATTGCAATCTGGAGTTTGCTGATGACCTGCGTGCCCTGCGTGCTGCGGGTATTGCCGTTATCTTTGCGGCTGGCAATGATGGTCCCAAGGAAGCTACCAGCAATAGCCCCGGCAACAACCCGGGCGTGGTGTCAGTTGGCGCGATAGACCAGAACCTTGACATTGCCCGGGCTACAAGTCGCGGGCCGTCGGCCTGCGATGGCTCCGTCTTTCCGGGCCTGCTTGCTCCGGGTGTCAACATACCCACGACTGATCTTTCTCATGGCGGCGTGGCATCGGTTACGTCGGTGTCCGGCAGTTCGATGGCAGCGCCCCACGCGGCAGGGGTTATGGCAGTGTTAATGGGTGCTTTCCCCTCTGCTTCTGTGGCAGAGTTGGAGCAGGCTTTGGCGGGCACCGCCCGAGCGGGTGAACCGGCTCGCCTGAATGCGCTGGCGGCTTTCAAGGCCCTGCAAGCACAGCAGGCTTCAGGAGCGAAGCCACGGCCTGAGGTGGGAATTAAATAGTTTAGAAAGATGCATTGCATGGCTATCGCAAATGGGAATTTTTGGCTCCAAACACGCGCTGCGGGTGGCATGCTGTTTGTGGCGTTGCTGTGTGGGCTTTCGCTGATGGATGCAAGCCACGCACAGACAGCTGTCGCTTCAAAAGCAGGGGGGGCTGAAGTGCAGCACGCTGCTTTGGTTGCGCTTGGGAAACGCATCTACCGGGAAGCTATCGATACCAATGGAGCACCCGTTAAAGCCATGGGCCCGTCCGGGGTGGTGCTCGAAGGCAAGGATGCGGCCTGTGTCACTTGCCATCGCCGCAGCGGCTATGGCGGCAGCGAGGGCAAATACACTGTTCGCCCGGTAACCGGTCCCGCGTTGTTTGAAGACCAGACGTTGGCCGAACATGCGCCGCGCATCAAGGCCCAGTTGGGCACGCGCCTGCGCCCGGCCTACTCGACAGAGACATTGGCACGGGCTATACGTGCAGGAACAGATTCGTCTGGCAAACCCCTGGAAACCGTGATGCCGCGCTTCCCCCTGAGTGACAAGGATCTGTCGGCACTAGCTGCCTATCTCGCAACCTTATCTGGCACCGATTCGCCAGGGGTGGATCAGGAAGAAATTCATTTCGCCACCGTCATTCAACCCGGCGTGACGCAAGAGCGGCGACGCGCCATGCTCGACATCATGCAGGCCTTTGTGAAAGACAAGACCTCCAACACGCGCTCCAACGAACAGCGTCGTGAGGCCGGTGTCATGCGCATGAATCGCTCCTACCGCAAATGGGTGTTGCATGTCTGGGAGTTGAGCGGCGCAAGCGACACATGGGATGCGCAACTGCAAGACTTCTATCGGCAACAAGCCGTGTTTGCATTGGTGGGCGGCTTGGGCAACGCCAGCTGGAAACCCATTCATGCATTTGCAGAACGGATGGAAATTCCCAGCGTGTTTGCGCAGGTGGATCTGCCGGAGATCGCAGGTGAGAATTTTTATAACTTCTATTTCTCGCGTGGACTGACGCTCGAAGCTGAAGTACTTGCCAAGTTTTTGCGCGAACAGGCTGGCGCGCCAACGTCTGTGCTGCAGATTTACCGACCTGATGAGTCCGGTCTGGCTGTGTCTGCTGCTTTCAAAGCGGCAGTGCCAGCCGGTCTGGCGTTGCAGGACTTGAAGCTGGAGGGTGCTGCCGATGCCGCCTTCTGGCAAAAGGCACTGGCAGGCAATCCGGGCGCCGTGGTGCTGTGGCTGGGCAAGGCTGACCTGGAGGCGCTGCCTCCCACTGCCAGCGCCGCCATTCCGGTGTATGGCTCCTATGCGCTGCTGGGCGGCAAGGTGCCAGGTGCACTGGCCAACGCGGGCACCAACGTGCGGCTGATATATCCGTCTGATTTACCACCACGGCACGACGCCCGCTTGTTGCGTACCAAGATGTGGCTGCACTCCAAGAACATCGCGCTGACGGATGAGTTCACCCAAATCAACACCCAGTTTGCAATGACCGTGGTGAGCGATGCGATCGGCCACATGATGGACAGTTTCTCGCGCGATCTAATGGTCGAGCGCATCGAACATATCGTGGCTCAGACTCCATCACCCTCGATGTACCAAAGCGTCAGTCTGGGGCCAGGCCAGCGCGTTGCCGCCAAGGGTAGCTCGGTGGTTTTACTGGGTGAGAAGGGGCAACTCAAAATTCTGTCTGACTGGATCGTGCCCTGACGCACGGCAACCGGGCCGATGTCAGTGCGTGGTGCTGCTCGGTTCGACAAAGCTGGCGGCCGTGAGCTTGTGCGAGCGAAAGGATGACCGTTCGACAAGCCCAAGTTCCATGGCGGTAAGCACCATGTCGGTGGCGTTTTTCAAGCCTAGTTTGAGCATCAGACTGGCGCGATGTTTTTCCACGGTCTTGGGGCTGACCGACAGAAATTCGGCAGCGCTGCGGTTGGTGCGACCTTCAGCAATCAGTTGCAAAACGCCGCGCTCCCGAGTGGTGAGCACACTTAGTTTAGAAGAATTGGCCTTTGTTTGGGACTCTTCCGGATTGAGGAAACCCCTGACCAGATGGCCCGATACATCCGGACTGATGTATTTTTTGCCCTGGGCGACACTGCGGATGGCAAACAGTAATTCATCCAGCGTGGCTTCCTTTAGCAAGTAGGCATCTACACCAATGCGCAGTGCCGCATGCACATGTTCTTCGGAGCGGGAATCTGTCAGTATCAGCGTCTTGATTTGTGGTTTGCGTTGCCTGATTTGGGTGGCGATATCCAGCCCACTATTTCCTGTGAGCTTGGCATCCAGGATCACGATGGTGGGCTCCAGTCGCAGCACGGTTTGCACCACATCACGTCCACCCGGAATATCGTCTGCAATGTGAAAGTCTGATTGTTGCGACAGCAGCGCCGCAAGCCCTTTTCGAAACAGGATGTTGTCTTCCACCAGCACCAAATTTGTACGCATTTTCTGCACTCCCTACGGCCATCTCTGCCGGCATTGAACGATGTTTGATTGCGAATCGGCCATGCGATCCGCCCATGATCAATATATGCAATGACCTTAAGGGAGTCTTAAAAATCCGGATTTATTTGCCGGTAGCGCTCGGTGTATGTATGGTGCGTCGTTCCGCAAAGCGCAATTGCACCCTTAGACCGCCCAGGGGCGAGTCCAGCAATTCAATAGTTCCTCGCTGCATCTCCACGCACTTCTGCACGATGGACAGCCCCAGGCCCACACCATCGGGGCCGTGTTGGTCGAGCCGGTTGAAGCGCTCAAACGCACTTTGGCGTGCCTCTGCGGGGATGCCCTTGCCAGAGTCATCCACATTCAGCACGGTTTCCTCTCCTTGCAGATGGGTGCTGACCTCAATGTGCCCACCTTCAGGCCCATATTGGATGGCATTCGCCAGCAGGTTGCGCAGCAGCAGGAAGAAGGCAAAGTCCAGCCCGTCGATGGTGGGCACATCAAAACGGGTGTGGCTGCTAATTCCCTTGGCTCGTGCCTTGGCGGACAGGTCGTCCATCACCTGGTCGTAGACGTCGGCAATCCGGACCGGCTGAAACGTTGCGGCTATGTCGTTGCCGGTACCTTCCAGCCGCGAAAGGTCAAACAACTGGTCGAACACATGGGATGCGCGGTCTACCCCGCCAATCAAATAACGCAGCGCTTCCTGGAGGTCTTCCGGGTTGCGGGCATTCAAAGCCAGTTGTGCCTGCGCCTTGATTCCCGCCCAGGGCGTGCGCAATTCATGGGCTGCCATCGATGTAAAGCGCTGCTCGGTCATGATGGCGTTGGCGGCTTTCTTGACCAGCGTATTGACTCCCTCAATGACGGGACGAATTTCGTGCGTGGGGCGGTCAATCTTCACGGTCTGCATATTGAGAATATCCATGTCCTGCAGGCCGCTGACCAATTCGTCCAGTGCTTCATCAGAGCGCCGCAACAACACCAGCGTGATCATCAAGGAGAAGACTAAGGGCAGCGCAACCGGCAGGAGGTAGTAGCGCAGCAATGTGGGAGTGTCGCTGTCACGCTCTTCAAACTGCTCCGCCACCTGGACGATAAATGCGGAGTCGTCTGCAGCCAAACTGAATTTGCGGCCTTCTTTATCCCCGACCATGCCGGTTTCAAAACCGCGCGTCGTAAAGGGCAGGAGCGGCAGTGCAGACGATTCGTCATTGGTATGCAGCAGTACTGGTGTGTCCTTTAACCAAACCTGAAAGATCAGGTCCGAATTGGCTTCATTGGGCAGGTAGATGCGGGGCAACAAATCGGGATTGGGCGTCAATCCGCCCATGCGTTTGGCCTCATCCGCCGCAAAATCCCGCACGAGTTGGGCGACTTCTTCCAGATGCATGTCCAGATGTTTCTTTTGCTCGGCCTCTTCGGCCATGCGGGCACCCCATACACCCAGCACCAAAGCCGCGACAACTGCAAACGACTTGATCACCGCAATCTGGCGTTGCAGTGATTTGACAAGCAGGACATCTGCCATCAGTACAGACCCTGTCGGGTCCTAGACGGGTGCTATTTTGTAGCCGACACCGCGGATGGTGTGGATCAGGTCCGGGCGGAACTTGCGGCGCAACATATGCACATAGACCTCAATCGCATTGCTTTCGACCTCTTCACCCCACCCGTAGAGAGACTCTTCAATCTGGTGCCTCGAAAGGACCTGATTCTTGCGCCGGACCAGGGTCTCCAGCACCCAAAATTCGCGGTGTGTCAATGCCACTTCGACGCCATCCCAGGTTGCAGCCAGGCGCAGGGGGAACAGACGCAACGGGCCATGCGTAGATGAATTGGCATCGGCATCGGCAATGGGAAGTCTGCGCAGTAAGCTGCGTATGCGTGCAGTCAGTTCGTCCAAATCGTAGGGTTTGACCAGAAAATCATCTGCGCCTTTGTTCAGCAACGAGACCCGGTCGCTAATGCTGCCGCGCGCGGTGGTGACGATCACGCGGACGTCTACTTGTGCGCTTTGCAGACGTTGCAGTAGCACTTCGCCTCTTACGTCGGGCAGGCCCAGATCCAGAATGACAAAGTCGTACCTATGGCAGTCCGATGCTTCGGTGAATTCCTTGCCACACACAATCCAATCAACTGCGAACCCTTGCTGACCCAGGTGCTTCTGAACGGCACTACCCAACATTTTGTCATCTTCAACCAACAGTACTCGCATTTCAGTTACTCCAAATGTATCTTGGTGCCGAATGCGAATCCGGGTTGGATCGCATGAGTCCGGCTAACTTTCCCCGTCTTCAACTCGTTGTGATTGCAACTTGTTGATCAGGGTCAAGTTTTACATTGGTTTACAAAAAGTGGGGGTTTTGTATTCCCGAAAGTCGGCCTAAGTGAGGAATATTCCCGATTTTTCGATTTGAAAAGCTAATTCACATTAGAACAAATCACTAAATATGCAGTAAATGATAAAAACAATGTCTATGTGTATTTATTGCGGGGTCCGGCGTAAAGGGCGGTTTGGAAGACACTCTTAAGCTTGTAACCCGTGATTAGCCCACCAGGACTTGCGTCGCTCCTGGAGCCAAGTGGCCTATCACCGCTGCCGCACCAAAATCCTCAGCGCGCAGAATTTCCAGCACACGCGCTGCCGCCTCGGGCGCACAGGCAATCAGCAAGCCGCCGCTGGTCTGCGGATCGGACAACAAATTTTGCTTCCACTTGGCAAAGCCGTCCGGCAATGCCATGCTGCTGCCATAGCCGTCCCAGTTGCGGGCAGAGGCGCCGGTGGCGGTGCCACTTTGCGCGATCTCGGCGGCGAGCGGTATCACCGGCACCGCATCAAAGTTCAGCTGCGCGCACAGCGATGAACCACGACAGATCTCCAGCAAATGCCCGGCCAGACCAAAACCGGTGACGTCCGTCATAGCGTGCACCTCAGGCATGGCGGAGAGCGCAATGCCGGGTGTGTTGAGCTTGGTGGTCCAGCGCACCATGTCGGCATATCCTTCGGCCGATAGCGTGCCCTTTTTTAGTGCAGCCGACAACATGCCCACACCCAGCGGTTTGCTCAGGATCAGCACGTCTCCAGCTTGTGCCTGGCTGTTGCGTTTGACGCGGTCCGGGTGCACCAGGCCGATGCCGACCAGGCCGTAAATCGGCTCCAGCGTGTCGATGCTGTGGCCACCGGCAATCGGGATGCCGGCCGCCTTGCACACGTCCTGACCACCGGCCAGGATCAAGCGGATGGCTTCTTCCGGAATCTTGCCCAGCGGCATGCCGACCAAGGCCAGCGCAAACAGCGGCGTGCCACCCATGGCATACACGTCCGACAGCGCGTTGGTGGCAGCAATGCGGCCAAAGTCATACGGGTCGTCCACGATGGGGGTGAAGAAGTCGGTGGTGGCAATGATGGCCTGCTGATCGTTCAGGCGGTAGACAGCAGCATCGTCGCTGGTCTCGGTACCCACCAGCAAGTCGGGCGGCAGCAACGGCATGTTCACATTGGCCAGCAGACGCGACAGCACGGCCGGTGCAATCTTGCAGCCGCAGCCGCCGCCATGGCTGAACTCGGTGAGCCGAATGGCAGGCGAAATAGCAGGGCTGGATGCAGGGGGGAGGGGAGTGGTGTTCGACATAAAATTGCGCTCTAGATTCAACATGCAACGGGAACCCCATTGACTCCAATTGATCATACCCGTGCGACTGTTGAACAGCTCGCGGAGTTCGACGCCCTCATCGACGCGCGCAGCCCCTCCGAGTTTGCCGAAGACCATATTCCCGGCGCCATCAACTGCCCCGTGTTGGACGACGAACAACGCATCGTTGTCGGCACGCTTTACAAGCAGGTGTCTGCCTTTGACGCGCGCAAGCTGGG
>CANFNO010000147.1 GCA_947447845.1 Burkholderiales bacterium
ATCCATATCCGCTCGCAAGCCCAAGCGTTTGGAGCCATTGCCTTTGCGCAGTTGCCCCACCACGCCGGTGCCGCCCAGACCGCGAGTGACCTGATAACCCCAACGACTTAGGGATTGCGCAACGATTTCGCTGGTGCGGTGTTCCTCAAAGGCCAGTTCGGGATGCTGGTGGATGTCGCGGCGCAGTTTCACAAATTCGGAAACATCCATGGCCACTTCCATTTCTGTATTCAAATCACGCTCCAACACAGGTGCAGACATGGTTTCAGCCTTCCAAAGTGCGGTTGCGGCCTTCGGGCAGCAGGTACATACCCACGGCTGCCACCAGGCTGGTCACGGTGACATACAACGCAGGTGATGCCGGGTTGCCCGTGGCACCGATGAGCCAGGTCACCACAAACTGCGTGGTGCCACCAAACAGCGCTACGCCCACGGCATAAGCGATCGACATACCGACCGCACGGATCCGGCGCGGAAACAACTCGGGAATGGCAACCAGGGATGCAGCGCCGCTGAGCGCTGTCAGAGCTCCCAGCAGGATGGTCACAGCGAACAGCGCGGCGGGTGTCTTTTGGTCCACCAGCCACAAAAAGGCGGGATACGACAGCAGCGCCGCAAGCAGTCGGGGAATCAACATGACCGGTCTGCGACCGAAGCGGTCTGAAAGCCAGCCGCCCAGCAATGCAAACACCACCGTGGACAAGCCCCCGACGACCGTGGCAGCCATGGCAAGCGTAGGTGCAAACTTCAGCGTCGTGATGGCATAGGTCGTCATGTAGTTGCCCACATAGGTCGACACGGTGCCCCCCAGAACAGCCAGCACGGACAAGAAAATCAATCGACGGTGGGAACCCAGGGTGGGCGGTACACCACCGGAAGATGCAGCGTGCCCCTGTTCCAGCGTCTCGGGCATTTCACGGCGCAAATAAATGGCCAGCGGTATGAGCAACATACCCACCGCGAAAGGCACGCGCCAACCCCAGGCCTGCAATTCAGCGGGGGACAAACTGCTGGTCATCAGCATTCCCACACCTCCGGCCACAAAGCCGGCTGCACCTTGACTGGCCAACTGCCAACTGCCATACAGACCCCGTTGGTGCGCGGGTGCGCTCTCAATCAGGAATGCACTGCTGGGCCCAACTTCGCCCCCGAGGGCCAGGCCCTGAATCAGACGGCACATCACCACAATGATGGGTGCTGCCAGACCAATACTTTCATAGGACGGGGTAAGCGCCAGTCCCAGCGTGCCCACGGTAATGAGGCCAATGGTGAGCAGCATGGCCGGTTTACGACCAGCGCGATCGGCATAGGCTCCGATCAGAATTCCACCGAGTGGACGTGAGACAAAGCCGACTCCAAAGACGGCAACTGACAGAAGCAGGCTGCCCAATTCAGTAGATGCCGGGAAGAATGCCTTACCGATGTACACGGCGAAAAAGGCGTACGTCACGAAGTCATAAAACTCCAGTGCGTTACCGATAACTGTTGCCGCCACCACTTTGCGTGGAATGGCGGTGCCCTTGCTGAGCGATGCAGCTTTAGCGGGTGGTGAGGCGTAGTCCATAGTCGGGTTGGCTTGCACGATTGTCTCCTGTTGTGGCTTTTGGTGAGCGGATAGTAGGGCGACGAAAATAATGTGTCCAATGTATTATTTTTGTGAATATCATTCATAAAACTCATTGAAACTGCCATGAACATCAAACACCTTGAGCACCTTTTGGCCCTTGCCGATATCGGTTCGTTCAGTCGGGCGGCCGAAAAACTGTTCATCACCCAGTCGGCGCTCAGCCGAAGCATCCAGAGCCTGGAGGAAGACCTGGGGGGCAAGGTGCTGGACCGCATTGGCAAGCGCAATGAACTCACTCCGCTTGGACTGGATGTGGTAGCCAGAGCCCGGCACATCGTTCGGGATGCCGCCGAGCTGCGCCACAGTGCCAAGTTGCTTCAAGAAGGCGGTAGTGCTGCCATTAGCGTCGGGCTGGGTTCCGGACCCGCGGCGCTACTGATGGTTCCCTTGATGTCTGCTGTGGCAAAGATACCCAACATGCGCGTTGCCGTAACGCAGGGCCCGGTGGAATTGCAGGTATTGCAATTGCGCAGTCGCCAGCTCGATGCCATGGTGGTCGACATGCGCCGCGTGATACCCACTGCCGACCTCAACATCGAATCGCTGGCCGAGTTGCGCGCAGGTTTTGTGGTTCGTGCGGGTCACCCGTTGGCCCAAAAAAAGAGTGTCACTCTGGCCGACCTTTTGAAGTATCCGGTTGCATCCACGCCTCTGTCGGACGAAGTGGCAAGGCTCCTGGTAGACCAATACGGGTTGCAGGCCAACCCCGCTGAAATGGTGAAGTTGCGCTGCGATGACGTCACCAGCCTCATTTCTACGGTGTCACAGACCGATGCCATTTTTCTCGGTGTGATTGCAACGGCCCGTGCTGGCTTGGACGATGGGAGTTTGGTGGAGTTGAATGTGAAGCCGAAGTTGTCTGCAACAGCACGCTTTGCCTATGTCACGCTGGCCGGACGAACCGAGGCGCCGGCAATGGGCTATTTCCGACAATTTTTGCGCGAGCATTTGCGCGAATGAAAAGGTTTTGCAAGCCTATTCCAGTCTGGCCAAAGGTTTGCTTGAGGCGCTCTGTCCACGACGGCAAATGTCGAAGTTCGGCCGCTTGATTTTTAGAACCCCTGTAGTTCGGAAATTTGACCAGTTGGGTGAAATGGCATTGCTCGGTCGGCACATTCGCACTGCGACGGTTCGACTTGAGAAAGATCCGGTATGGCAGAGCCCGGCCAATTGCCCTTTACCAGACGTAAACTCCCCACAATTAAGTCGGGCAGTGGTTAAAGCGCGACGGTACAAATTAGCCTGCATTCATATAATTTCCTATGAAGTCTTGGGGGGTAACCTGTTCAATTGCGTTACTAGCGGCGCTTGCCATCGTCGTGTGGCAGCGCCATAGTCGACTGCAACCCGCCGCTGCCGCACCGGCGGCCGGCGCGTTTGCAACCGCACCGCATGGCCGGGCGGCCATGCTGCCGCTTCCACCTGCACCTGTTCTTCCCGCCGAAAAAGTGACGCTTGGCAAGCGTCTTTTTTTTGATAAGCGCCTTTCCACCGACGACAGCCTGGCCTGCGCCGGCTGCCATGACTTCACCCGGGGTGGGGCCGACCGTGCAATGGCTGCCACCGGTGTCGGTGGCAAGCGCGGCACGATCAACACACCCACGGTATTCAACGCCAGTCTGAACTTTGTTCAGTTCTGGGATGGTCGGGCCGCGACTCTGGAAGAGCAGGCGGCGGGCCCCGTGCACAACCCGTTGGAAATGGCCTCCAACTGGGAAGAGGTGATTGCAAAGCTGAGCCGCGACAGCGAGTACGTCAAGGCCTTCAACCAGATTTACAACGGCATGACTGGCGCAGCCATCGTGGATGCCATCGCCACCTTTGAACGTTCCCTGCTCACGCCGGACAGTCGCTTTGACCGGTACTTGCGCGGTGACAAACAGGCCCTGAATGAGCGAGAGCTGGAGGGGTACAACCAGTTTCTGGACTATGGCTGCGCGGCTTGTCACCAGGGTGTGCTGCTGGGCGGAAACATGTTCCAGCGCTTTGGCATCATGGACGACTACTTCAGCCACCTGCCCGCCAGCCAGTCCATTCCGGGGGACCTGGGCCGCTTCAACGTGACCAACCGCAAAGAAGACCGGCATGTGTTCAAGGTTCCCAGTTTGCGCAATGTCGCTGTAACCGCCCCCTACTTTCACAACGGCTCCGCCGCAACTTTGGAAGAGGCGGTCGTCACCATGGGGCGCTATCAACTCGGGCGCGAGTTGTCTACGACGGACATTGAGACGATTACCGCCTTCCTGCGTACATTGACGGGCGAGTGGGAAGGCCAACCCCTGCGATGAGTGCAATCAAGGCCTCCTTCAACGCGCTGATGCGCCACACGAATTTGAAGAGCGGCGCTGTCATCGTGATGCTGGCAGCGCTCACTTGGCTTTACCTGCGCACCGAACGTGTCGACCCGGCACAGCACTTTGCCTACACCCAGCAACTGCGGGATCTGCGCGAACTTGATGCCGCCATTGATGCCGAACTGCTCTCCAACCGCCTGGAGTTCACCCGCAATTTCGATGCCCTGACCGACTACACGCAACGCGCGGTAGCCACCAGTGACAGGAGCCTATCTACACCCACTTTTCTGTCTGCAGAGGACCGGACGCGTGTAGTCGACGCAGCGCAGGCGTTGCGCGCCGTGCTGATGCACAAAGCCGAGTTGGTGGACCAGTTCAAGCGCAACAATTCGGTGTTGCGCAATTCGCTGGCTTATTTTCCGGTCGCGGTTTCGGCGTTTCTGGACTCGGAAGAAACGGCGCCCCACAGTCATCGCATTTTTGTGGACCGCTATGCGCGGGCGGTGCTTGCATTTGTGCGGGCGCCTAGCGCCTCGGGCCAGACTCAAATCGCCAAAGCGCGCCAGCAAGTGGCCTCCCTGACCCTTGATCCCGTGCGACAGGCGCAGGTTGACAACCTGCTGCGCCACGGTGATGCCATTACGGACAGGCTGTTCGAGTTGGATCAACTGATGCAGACCATCCTTGATCTTCAGAGCAACAAGCTGCTGGAAACCCTCAACCGCGACTATTCGCAGGGGCATGGAAACGCGCTGTCCGAGGCTGGAAGTTTCCGGCTGGCCCTGTACACGCTGGCCATCTTTTTGCTGGCTTATCTGTTCCTGACGTATCTCTGGCTGGAGCGCGCACGGGACTCCCTTGCAGTGGCGCACAAGGAAGTGAGTGAGCGTTATGCAGCCCAACTGACCGCCGAAAAGCAACTCAGGCTGCACGCCACCGCGTTCCACAGTGCGAACGACGGCATAACGCTGACGGATGCAAAGGGCAACATCCTCGACCTGAATCCGGCCTTCACCCGCATTACCGGCTACCAGCGCGAGGAAGCCATCGGTCACAACCCCAGATTGCTCAAGTCCGGCCGTCACGACGCGGAGTTTTACAACGCAATGTGGGGCACCATCCGCAAAGAAGGTAGCTGGCGTGGCGAAATCTGGAACCGCAACAAGCAGGGCGAGATTTACCCCGAGTTGCTGTCGATCTCCACCGTGCGTGACGAGGCCGGCAACGTGACCAACTATGTGGCTGTGTTTGCCGATATCGGGCGCATCAAGGATCAGGAGCGACAACTCACGCAAATGGCCTACTTTGATGCGCTCACCGATTTACCGAACCGTTCTTTGCTAGTCGACCGCCTGGTGCAGGCGGTGGCACAAACCCGGCGCTCGAATACAACGATGGCGATGTGCTACCTGGATCTGGACGGTTTTAAGCGGGTGAATGACACCTGGGGGCACGAGGCTGGAGACAAGGTGCTGGTGGAAATCGCCACCCGCCTCAAGGAAGCCGTGCGCGGCGGCGACACCATCGCACGCCTGGGCGGCGACGAATTTGTGGTGTTGATGCTGGGGCTCACGAATGCCGAAGAATTCAACGGTGCCGTTTCCCGCCTGTTGCAGCAGGTGGCGCTGCCCATAACCCAACTGCCCGAACCCGTGGCGCTGTCGGCCAGCATCGGCGTCACCTTGTTCCCTGCCGACGATGTGGCTCCCGACACGCTGATGCGCCATGCCGATCAGGCCATGTACCAGGCCAAATTGGCCGGCAAGAACCGCTACCACGTGTTCGACGCGGCGCAGGACAGCCACATCCGCGCGCACCACGAAAGCCTGGAGCGCATCCGCATCGCACTGGAACAGCAGGAGTTCGTTCTGCACTTCCAGCCCAAGGTCAACATGCGCAGCGCGCGGGTGATCGGGGCCGAAGCACTCATCCGCTGGCAGCATCCCGAACGCGGACTGCTACCGCCCAGTGCATTCCTGCCCGTGTTTGAAGATGACCCGCTGGCCGTTGAAGTGGGCGAATGGGTGATCGAAGCCGCCCTTCGCCACATTCAACACTGGCGTGCGCTCGGGCTTGACCTGCAGGTCAGCGTCAACATCGGAGCGCGCCAGTTGCAGCAATCCAACTTTGTGGATCGGCTGAAGGCCATTCTGGCCAAATATTCCGATGTCGCGCCGTCCATGCTGCAACTCGAAATTCTGGAAACCAGCGCGCTGGCTGATATGGCACAGGTGTCGCAAATGATTGAAGAGTGCGCCCAATTTGGCGTGCGGTTTGCGCTGGATGACTTTGGCACGGGCTACTCGTCACTCACCTACCTGAAACGTCTGCGGGTAGCCACACTCAAAATTGACCAGAGCTTTGTGCGCGACGTGCTGGATGACCCCGATGACCTGGCCATTCTGCAGGGCGTGATCGGGTTGGCATCGGCCTTCCGACTCGAGGTGATCGCCGAGGGCGTCGAAACTGTGCAACAGGGTACCGCCTTGCTGCATCTGGGTTGCGAGCTGGCCCAGGGTTTCGGAATCGCGCGCCCTATGCCGCCCGAGCAAATGCCCTCCTGGGTCAGCACCTGGCGACCTGACGCCGCGTGGGCCTCCATTCAAAGTGCCGCTTAGTCCCGACCTGGACAGGCTTTGCGGCTGACTCTGCATTTATTCACTTTCGAATGATTGGTCGAAACATTGCAGCGCGGCTTTAGCCGTGGCTGTGGTCCTAACCAACCAACGCTTTTTGTTTTCTTTCTCCCGCCTACTGCTCCGCACACAGGCGCTGCAGCGTGCTCCAGAACACCGGCTCCTGCGTCGTAGCAAAGTTGATGCGCATGAGACTACTGGGTGTGCGCTGCGCATGGAACAAGGCGCCCGGCGCCAGCAGGTAGCCCTCGTCCAGCATGCGTTGCGACAGCGCGTCCGTATCCACCCCGGTATCGACCCAGCCAAAAAGCCCCATCGGCTCGGCGGCAAACACAAAACCGTGGCTAAGTGCCAGCGCCACGCTGCGGCTGCGTGCGCCGTCCAGGCGCTGGCGGATGCGCTCGGCGTGGCGGCGGATCTGGCCCTGGTCTACACACCACGCCAGCGCTTTTTCCAGGAGCGCGGGAGTGGTCAGCGTGGAAAGCAACTTGGTGTCCAG
>CANFNO010000148.1 GCA_947447845.1 Burkholderiales bacterium
ATCGATGCGGTGGTGATTGACGGCTCATTTAGCCGCGCAATGTTGGCACGCCTGATTGATCACACCGAGGCGGCATTGGCCACTTACGACTGGGAAGGTCTGTATCCCGCAACCTTGGTGGCTGGCAGTATCGGCTCGGACGCGCGCGCACTAGGAGGCGCGTTGTTGCCCTTGCACGAAAACTTTGCTCCGGATCGGGATATCTTTCTTAAAGTCGGCTAGGGCTGCAGCGGTAAGCGCACTTCAAAGCAGGCGCCACCATCGGGCCGGTTGCGGCAACTCACTGTGCCGCCGTGGCGCAGTGCTATTGACTTCACCAGGGCTAGGCCCAGGCCCACGCCGCCCTCGCGCTCAGACGCTCCAGGCAATCGGTAAAAAGGCTCAAATATTCGTTCTTGTAACGTCTCCGGGACACCCGGGCCGCGGTCACAGACTTCCACCGTGGCAAACTTTTCCGCGGTACGAATCAAGAGCGTCACCTCACCGGCGCCATAGCGTCGGGCATTTTCCAGGAGGTTGCGCACCACGCGGCGTAGCAACTTGGCCACGCCGGGTACCAGCACGCTGGACACTTCCACATCCAGTGTGGCCTGGGTGCGGGCACACTCTTCGGCTGAAAGCCCCACCAGATCCACTGCTTCGACCGTGCCCAAATCGGCCTCTTTGGCGTCCAGTCGACTGGCCAGCAGGATCTCGTCAATCAACTGGTCCAATTCGCCGATATTGCGCGAAATCTCATTCCTGGCAGTGGGGCTGGTGTTGTTACCCATCAGTTCCAGACCCATGCGGATGCGGGTCAGCGGTGAGCGCAACTCATGTGAGGCATTGGCCAGCAGTGACTTTTGCGAATTCAGCAGGTCTTCGCGCGTCTTCACCAGGGTTTCGATCTGCTGGGCCGCCTTGTTAAACCCCGTGGCCAGGAAGCCAACCTCGTCGCGACCGCCGGTCGGCATACGCACACTCAGGTCGCCATTGCCCCAACGCTCCACGTTACGCTGCAGGGCCTCCAGCCGGTGTGTCAGTCGCCGCACGATGGGATAGATCGCCAGTGCGACGGCTACCGCCACAAGACCCAGAGTCCAGAAAAAACCAAAGGGCGCGCGCCAGTTACCAGAGGGTGGTCTGGGCAGATGCAGGTGCATGGTCTGGCCATCGTTCATGTGCACCATGAATTCCGGTCCCGTGCCGTATTTACCATGCAGCGCAATCTCCTGGTTTTCTTCGTGGGGTTCGTCGGCGTCCGGTCTGGGTGGCGGGCTGTTTTGCGCCACAGGCGCGATTGCAGGTCCGGGGCCGGGTGCCATGCCGCGTGGCGCGTGCTCGGCCGCATGCCACGCGCTACCTTCGGGTCCGCGACCCAAGCGTACCTGGCCATTGCCAATCACGTCCCCCGAGGCATTGCGCACCACGACTTCGCGCAGCGGCGGCTCGGCCGTCATACGCCAAGCCCAACCAACCAGCAGCGTCAGTACGGCGACCGCCAGCACGACTGCCAGCCAGATGCGCACATACAGTTTCTGAAAAAATAGACTCACGGGGGTACCTTCACTTTGCGCAGGACGTGCGATCTCCCGGTCCTGACATCACTCCTGCTGTCGGGCAAATACGTAGCCGACACCGCGCACCGTCAAAATGCGCTTGGGGTCTTTGGGGTCGGTTTCGATGGCAGCACGGATGCGTCCCATGTGCACGTCAATCGAGCGGTCAAAGGCTTCAAGTTCGCGGCCACGCACGGCCTCCATGATCTGGTCGCGCGTCAGCACGCGCCCAGCGCGTTCGGCCAAGGCGACGAGCAAATCGAACTGGTATGAGGTCAGTTCGCAGTGCGCGTTGTTGACGGTTACTGAGCGTGCATCGCGGTCTATGGTGAGGGAGCCGAAACGCAGCACATTCTGGTTGGCGGTGTTGGGCGCCTCGGTGCGGCGCCGCAAAATGGCGCGCACCCGCGCCAGTAGTTCCCGTGGCTCAAACGGCTTGGGCAGGTAGTCGTCCGCCCCCATTTCAAGACCGATGATGCGGTCCATCGGGTCGCCTTTGGCGGTGAGCATCAGAATCGGAATTTGCGCCATGGACGAAGGCAGTGCGCGCACGCGGCGGCACACTTCCAGTCCATCGATGTCGGGCAGCATGAGATCCAGAATGACCAGTTCGGGCGGGTGGTTGTCGCCACCCTGGCTCAGTCGCGAGAGGCCGGACAGGCCGTCTGACGCTTTGCTCACGGTGAATCCGTTTTGTTCCAGATATTCGCCCACCATGGCAGCCAGGCGGGCATCGTCTTCGATCATTAGCAGGTGTTGGCTCATGGAGCGAAGTCTAGCGCCGCAGCTTTACAAAGGGATTTGTCGCAACTGTAGTGGGGGTAAAGATAGGTAAACCACTTGACCTCAGGGTGTGCCTGCATGCTTGCCTGCCGGAGTGGACATGGGCGGTCGCCTCATGGTGCGAGTACGCACAAATCGGCGCGCACCCATAACCACTTCGGCGAATAGGTATGTGGACAGGGTACGCCAACGAAGTCCGCTACTCAGTCTCCTTTGGGTTGGGTGACTATGCGCGAGGCCAGCCACACCAGACCTAAAACAGGGACTCCGATAAGCGCCGTACTGTTGAAAAAGTTAGCGTAGCCAAAGGCGTCCACATAGACGCCGGAATAGCCTGCAACAAACTTGGGCAGCAGCAACATCATGGAACTGAACATGGCGTATTGCGTAGCCGAGTAGTTCACGTTTGTAAGCGATGACAGGTAAGCGATAAAGGCCGAGGAGGCAATGCCGCTGGCCAGGTTGTCGGCCGAGATCACAAACACCAGTTTGCTCACATCATGGCCTTGGCCAGCCAGCCAGGAGAAGAGAACGTTGCTGGCAGCACTGAGCACAGCGCCCAGCATCAGGACCCGCATCACGCCCATGCGCAAGGCCATGGCGCCGCCAATGAAAGCACCGACCAGCGTCATGATCACGCCGAACACCTTGGTGACGGCGGCCACCTCGTCCTTGGTGTAGCCCATGTCCACATAAAACGGATTGGCCATGATGCCCATCACCACGTCGCTGATGCGGTAGGTGGCAATCAGCGCCAGGATCAGCGCGGCCTGCCAGCGGTAGCGGCGCAGAAATTCGGCAAAAGGCTCAACCAGTGCGCCACGCAGCCACTCGGTCGCGTTCTTGGGATGAGGCAGGGCACGGGGCGCGGGCTCCTTTGAAAAAAGCACTGTGAGCACTCCAGGCAGCATCGACAGCGCCATCACCAGATATGCAGTTTGCCATGCGCCGTGCTGATAACTGCTCGCGCCCGTGACTTCTGAGCGGGCAGCAATCCACAGCGCACCGGCACCGGCCCAGATCATGGCTAGGCGGTAGCCGGTTTGGTAGGTGGCGGCCAGCGCGGCCTGGTGTTGAACATCGGCGGATTCAATGCGAAAGGCGTCTAACGCGATGTCCTGCGTGGCTGAACCAAAGGCCACGGCAATGGCACACCAGACCATAGGCGCAAGCGCTAATTTGGGGTCGGTCATCGCCATGCTGACCAGGCCGCCCATGATCAGGCCCTGGGCCAGCAGCAGCCAGCTGCGCCTGCGCCCCATCCAGCGAGTGAGCAGCGGAATCGGCATACGGTCCACCAGAGGCGACCAGACCCACTTGAAACCATAAGCCAGACCGACCCAGCTCAAAAAGCCGATGGTGCTGCGGTCTACCCCGGCTTCGCGCAACCAGAAGCTCAGTGTGCCAAACACCAGCAGCAGCGGCAGTCCGGCAGAGAAACCCAGCGACAACATGCGCAGCGAGGCTGGCTCAAGATACACCTTCAGGGTTTGCGCCCAGGTGGGTTTGTCAGCCGGTGCGGCGCTGCCGTGCGTTGTAAGGGTCATGCAGGAATAATACTTGCTGGCCCGTTGCAAACCCGAAGCAGGGGCCCCATCTCTAGGCTTTATGAAACCACCCCGTTTTCTTCGTTGGAATTTCCTGCAATTTGCAGTGCCGTTGCTGCTGGCAGTTTCCGCGCTGCCCATGACCGCGCAGGCGCAAGCGCAAGCGCAGGAAGGCGTGAACGTCGGAAAAAACTCTGCCTTTGCCAGACTCGTTCCGGCCGAAAGTGTGGAGCGCTCAGCGGTGCAGAACTACCAGCAAATGCTGCAACAGGCTGCAGCGAAAAATGCGCTGGCCCCAGCCGATAACGCCCAGGTCAAGCGTCTGCGCAGCATCGCCCAGCGCCTGATCCCCTTTGCGATTCCCTGGAATGAACGCGCCAAACAATGGCAGTGGGAGGTCAACCTGATTGGCTCCACGCAGATCAACGCGTTTTGCATGCCCGGCGGCAAGATCGCTTTTTACAGTGGCATTTTGAAAACCCTGCAGCTCACCGATGACGAGGTGGCCATGGTCATGGGCCACGAAATAGCCCACGCCTTGCGCGAGCATGCCCGTGAGCGCATGGGCAAAAATGCGGCCACCGGCATTGGTGCCAACGTGATCACGCAACTGTTCGGTCTGGGCCAGATCGGCCAGACGGTCACCAACTACGGTGCGCAACTACTTACTTTGGAATTCAGCCGCTCTGACGAGTCCGAAGCTGATCTGGTGGGTATGGAACTGGCCGCCCGAGCTGGCTTTGATCCGCGCTCCGGCGTGACGTTGTGGCAGAAGATGGGGGCGGCCAACAAGGGTGCGCCGCCGCAGTGGCTCTCGACCCACCCGTCAGGCAACACCCGCATTGCGGACATTCAAGCTAACTTGCCCAAGGTGATGCCGCTGTACGAGCGCGCCAAAAAGACCAACCTGGGAACCTTGCATTAGGCGGTGTTGCAGACACTTGCAAAAATAGCTGGGAGCTCTGGCGAAGGGCTGGTAATCTGGCAACCCAGTCTAAATACATGTTGCGTCAGCCAGGAGAAGACCATATGAACGCGAAGAGAATCGAGGGCTTACTGCTGGATTTCTGGGTAGCCAAGGCCGCCAACCTGACGCTTCAAGAGCAGCCGCCAGCACCGGGCCAAAAGCATGACCCGGATAGCGGTTTCTGGCATCCCGAAACATTCCATCCATCGAGAAACTGGACCCATGGCGGGCCCTTGCTGTCGAGTGAGTGGTTCTCGATCGAAGATATTTTGTCTGAGTGGTTTAGCCCTGATTGGAGCTATGTTCCCGCCTTCCGTGAAGACCCGCTCAAGTGGTTCATGCGCGCCTACGTGGCGCTGCAATATGGCGAAGCTTTGGAGGAACTCGACGACATCGAGGAAGGATCTTCCCCGCCGCCTCAGCCCGCTCCTTGAGTCTGAATTTTAGAAAAAATCCAGGTTTTCGCTGGGCGGCACTTCGCGTGTGGCCAATCCCTGGCTCACCATATCTTCAAAGAATGTGAGCCGGTTGCGGCCATTCTGCTTGCTGTAATAGAGCGCCTTGTCGGCATAGTCCAGCAACGTTCCGGCAAAGGTGTTGCGCACCATCTCGGTGGCACCGATGCTGATGGTGACTTGGCCGACCTGGGGAATGTCCTGCGTTTCCACCGATTTGCGCAAACGCTCCAGCAGACCGGCGGCCTCTTCGCGGTTTTGGCAGCGGATCATCAAAACGAACTCTTCGCCGCCAAAGCGGAACACCAGGTCATCGTTGCGCAGCGCGTTCTTCAGCAAGTGCGCCAAAAGGATCAGCACCTCGTCGCCATACAAGTGCCCGAAGCGGTCGTTGACCGATTTGAAATGATCGATGTCGATCATGGCGATCCAGTATGTGGATTGGCTCTGAGGTTTGCGCTGATCGACTTCAACCGGACATTCGTCGTCCATAGGTTGCAACTCGTAGACCCGGCTAAAGCATTCGTCAAAAGTTTTTCGGTTGGCCAGACCGGTGAGTGAGTCGGTTTGCGACTCTTGCAGCAACTGGCAAAAGTTGCGGTAAATCTGCAGCATGCCATCGATCATGCGGATGTCGTTATCGCGCAATGTATCCATGCTGTTGATGACCAAATAGGTAGTGGCCGAACGCATGTCCATCACCGTCATCACATTCAAAAAGCCATTCTGAACGGCCAGTTGAACTGTAGAAGTGTCGGCTGCATTGTGTTGCTGAAAGGCTTGCAACAGCTCTGCCGGAATGTCGAAATTTTCCCGAAGGACCTGGCATTTCTCAGGCCCGAACACCACCTCGGATCGCACCTCACCTCGACTGGAAACTTTGTAGAGCGACAAACCGGTGGGGTGAATAAAGCCATTGAGAGTCTTGAGCAGACTGGCTTCCAGCAACTCCAGATCACGAATGCCGGTCAGGCTGACCAGCTGATCCAGAAGATGAGGGGTGTTGAACATAGGGTTGCGGGTGACTCCTACAGAATCATAACGTCGCCAGCAACCAGGTGGGAGGGTCCTGGCGACTATTTCCGGACACCAAATGTTGATACGTATCAGGATTTGAGCGCCTAGTTCATGGCGTCGCGGTCGAGATCCTGTTCCCGGAGCGCAATCCCCGAGTGGCTTGTGTTTGAGCGCATCGGTGGGACTCAAACACCCGAAAGTGCCCCCGTGAAGAATGGCGATCAAGACTTTGAAATGCAAATGCCCGGTCACTTTCTTGCGCACGTGCTCCTCGTTGTTTGAGCCCGGAATCTGGGAGCAACCATGTTGTGCGGCAATCGTGGGAAATCGCCGCATTTTGAAACCCACATAAGATAGGGCCATCTAAGACACACGGAAGACAACTCGTTTATGACCGCCAAAACCATGAAACACAGCGCCAGCCTCTGGGACGGAGAAGTCGGCAACTCCCGTTGTATCGACGTGGTGCATTGGGAAGGCGATATCACGCCCGAGCAACTGGCCAACGTGGCCACACAGATTTCTACCGTCTGGCAAACCATCGATTTGCAGTTGGACCCGAAGCACCCCATGCACGGCAACGCCTACCACCTGCGCAAGATGGCGGACGATGAGTACGAAGAAGCGGAGTACCAAAAGCGCAAGGCTGCGTTCGAAGCCCGCTACGCCGGCAAGCGCGTATGGGTGCACGGCTACCACCACGAGGAAGATGTGGAAGCCGGCACCAGCGAGCCCTTCTATTACGAC
>CANFNO010000149.1 GCA_947447845.1 Burkholderiales bacterium
ATGGCGCAGATTGTTGCCACGACCGACTATGCGCAACTGGCAGCCAGCGAACTGGTGATCGAGGCGGTGTTTGAAGACCGCAGCATCAAGGCCGATGTCACCCGCAGGGCCGAAGCCGTGCTGAACACAAGCGCCCTCTTCGCCTCCAACACATCTACCTTGCCGATCAGCGGATTGGCACAGGCCAGCAGCAGGCCTGAGCAATTCATCGGCCTGCACTTCTTCTCGCCGGTGGAAAAGATGCCGTTAATCGAAGTGATCATGGGCCAGCAGACGAGCCAAACGACGCTCGCGCGTGCGCTCGATTACGTGAAAGCCGTGGGCATGACGCCGATCGTGGTGAACGATTCGCGCGGCTTCTACACCAGCCGCTGTTTTGCAACTTATGTGTTTGAAGGCCTGGCCATGCTGGCGGAAGGGGTCAAACCAGCGCTGATTGAAAACGCCGGCTTGCAGGCCGGAATGCCGGTGGGCCCGCTGGCCCTGACCGATGAAGTCAGCGCGGAACTCTGCGTCAAGATCGACCGGCAAACCCAAAGCGATCTTGGCGCGGCCTATCAGGCGCCGGTCGGCATTGCCGTGGCACAAAAAATGGTGACCCTGGGCCGCATTGGCAAGAAGGCAGGCAAAGGCTTTTATGACTACGCCGAAGGTGGCAACAAAGCCCTGTGGACCGGCCTGGCCGAGCAGTTTCCGGTGGCTGCACAACAGCCCACACTACAAGCCCTGATGCAACGATTGATCACCATTCAGTCCGTCGAAAGCGCGCGCTGTCTTGCCGAGGGTGTGGTGACCACCGCACGCGATGCCGATGTGGGCTCCGTGCTGGGATGGGGCGTGCCGCCCTTCAGTGGCGGAACCATTAGCCACATTCACAGCACAGGCGTTGCGGAGTTTGTGGCGCAATGTGACGCGCTGGCCGCCCTGTATGGCGAACGCTTCAAGCCGCCACAAACGCTGCGCGACATGGCGGCCCGCGGCGAAAGCTTCTATCCGCTTTAGGCAAAGTGCTCGCACCGGCATCACGATTCAGTTTGCAAAAGACGCCAAAGCGCAATCACCGTGCATGAACGCGCTTTGCTGAACTTCGGCTTTCCCGGCAGCACCTGGGGCAACCTGGGGCTTTGGACCGATGCGGGACAAGACTATCCCAGCGCAGCCCAAGCGCTGGCCGTTCGGCTTGCGGAACGGGCACAACTGAGACCGGGATGCAGCGTGCTGGACGTCGGGTTCGGCTATGGGGACCAGTTGTTGGTTTGGAGACAGCGTTACGGTGTCGGGCGCATCACGGGTATAGAAACGGATGCGAACGGCATCTCTGTGGCGCGCGCCAAACTCGACGGATTTGCGGATGTAACTCTTCACCTCGACACGGGCAACCTGCAAACCCCGCAAGTGCCCTATGACCATGTGCTGGCTTTGGACTGCGCATACCACTTCAGCCCACGCTCCACATTCTTTGCACGCGCCATGCGCTCGCTGCAGCCGGGTGGCGTGCTGGCTCTGACCGATCTTGTCATTGCGGATGGCACGACTTCTGCCCAGCATGCGCGACTGGCCAAGGTTTGCCGCATCCCGATGGAGAACCTTCTGACCCAACGCGACTATGCGCGAGGCTTAACGGAGTTGGGTTTTTGCAATATCCGCTTCGAGGCACTGGACGAAGAAGTGCTGCGCGGCTTCACACGTTTTGCCTGGCACTTGTTGCGCCGTCGCGGTCTCGCCGCTTTAAGTGCAGGAGGTCTCAAAATACTGGTCACCGCAGCAATCGCCGCATGGCTGGGGCGAACGCAGCAGGTTCACTACGTATTGGTGAGTGCCAATCGTCCGGATATCCTGCCTGCAACGGTGAGACCCGAAGTCACCGCACTCTCCAGCAAGGGCACGCCGGGAGAAGCGTAAGCCCCGGCAAACCAGATCCTGCGACCAGGCATGGCGTGCAGGGCCTGCAACCTCTCAATACCGCGAACCGATGCCGCATTCACCACGGGCCTCTCAACCGCCACCCGGCTGATGATGCGCGCCGGGTCCGGCTCAATCACCGGGTTCCAGGTCTGAAAGATATCTTCCTCGCCCAAGCGGCCGTGCACCGTGTTCATCCAGATGGTTGCCATCGGCATCTCCGCGCCCGGCGAGAGAATGAAATTGACCGGCCGCCAGAGTGCGCGATGGGGCGGTGCCAGACACACATCCGAATGCATCATGACGATGGACGGCTGGTAGGTAAAGCTCGATAGCGCTTCCCGTTCCTGCGGCGTACATGCGAGCATGCGCAGCGCGTGGTTGGCCTGTGCGGCAATCACGACATGGTCAAAATGATGCTCCACTCCTCCCAATCGAACGGTGGCACCACCCGCATTGGGCGTGACAGTATCGACACCCGCCCCGAGGTGCAGGTGCTGCACGCCTGCGGACAAGCGCGTCACGACATCGCGCGTGCCATGACGCACACGCTTTACCGGCGCATTGAACAGACCGCGTGCAAAGTAATCCAGCACCACGCTGGCCGGTGAAGCTTTCACCGCTGCATAGGTGCAGGTGCAAATACCGGCCAACGTGGGAAGCAGAAATCCGTCTACAAAGGGGACAGAAAAATTACGTGCGCGAAGGTATTCCTCCAGCGTCAGTCCTTCGGCTTTTCCACTGCGCAGATCACGCCCGGCAGTTGCGAAGAAGCGCACAGCGTCCACCACAATACGCCCCGTCTCCGGCCGAATCGATCGCCACCCGGACACCATCGGCAATGCGTAAGGCCCCAGGCGCAGGTTCCGGTAACAGAAATACGTAGGGCCGCCCTGTCGGGTAAAAGTTCCCGAATACTCCAGCGGTTCGAGTTCAATACCAACCTTTCGGTACAGACTGGTGACGTTAGGGTAGTACGCCTCATAAACGACACGCATGGGCACATCGATTCGCTGTGTACCTGTGCTGCTTGCCACATCGACTGAAAGCGCATCCATACCCAGCACCGGATGGCGCTCGAACAGCGTAACTTCGTGGTCATCCTTTAGCGCCCAGGCCGCGCTCAAGCCGGCAATCCCGCTACCTATGATTGCAACTTTTTGCGTCATCGTGCGATGCTACCAGCCCGCTTGTAAAGCCGTTTCATCGCTCTACCGCGTGGTGGTCAAGTGCATGGTTCGAGTCGGACAAATTCTCTTTTGATGGGCGTAACCACTGCACGGATGCCCGCGAAACAAGCGCTTCTAGGCATCGGGTTTTCAGTCCAGCAGAGCCGCGTAAACCAAGGTGCGAAACAGGGGCCGGTAGTGGTCACGTTGATTGGGCGCCTGGGTTAGCAATATGCCAAACAGGTCCTTCGCTGGGTCGACGAAAAAGGTTGTGCCTCCGATGCCGCCCCAACCATACAGGCCTGCAGATCCTGGCAATGGATCCAAACCTTCTTGCAGCTTGACTGAAAAGCCCAGGCCAAAGCCGACGCCGCGTGCCAGCATGTTGCCAGAGCGCTGGGTGAAGTGCTGCTCCATGCCACCCAAGTGGTCAGCCGTCATGTTACGCACTGTGTTGGGCATCAGCAGGCGTTGGCCAAGAAGTTGGCCGCCATTCAGGAGGCACTGAGTAAAGCGCGCGTAGTCGCCCACGGTAGACACCAGTCCGGCACCGCCCGACTCCATCGGGTAAGGCTTGCGGATGTCGATCAACCCCACCGGGGCGCCAGTATCCGGACAAGTCGCAAAGGGTTCTGCAATGCGATGGTGCTGTTCTGGCTTGACATCAAAGTGCGTGTCCATCATGCCCAATGGGTCGAGGATGTTTTCGCGCAGGAACGCCCCCAGCGTCTGGCCACTGACCACTTCGATCAGGCTGCCCAGCAGATCAGTCGCGCGGCTGTATTCGAAAGTGGTGCCGGGCTCAAACATCAGTGGCAGGCCGGCCAGCACGCGTGAGAACTCGCGATTGGTCTTTTTGCGCGTCCACAAATCGGCCTCTGCATACATGCGCTGAATCGGCTCGGTGCCCAGGATTTCATAGGTCAGGCCGGCGGTGTGGCGCAGAAGGTCCTGCACCGTGGGTGGCGTGCGCGGTTTGTCCAGTCTGGCATGGCCGCGAATGTGCGAGACCAACTGCACGTCGGCAAATTCCGGCAGGTACTTAGCCACCGGGTCTCCAAGCAAGACCTGTCCGCGCTCCACCAGCATCATCACGGCTACCGAAACAATCGGCTTGGTCATGGAATAGATGCGAAACAGCGAGTCCAGAGCCATTGCCTGTCCGGCTGTGGGGTCCTGTAACCCGACGGCGCAGTGCAGCACGGCCTTGCCTCCTCGCACGACCATGGCCACCGCACCGGGCAAGTGCTTGCGCGCAGCTGCCGCGTCCAACACCGTCTGAATGTGTCGGGTGCGCTCCGGGCAAAAACCCAGGTCGGCAGGCTGGCCCGTTTCAAATGGGGTGTTCATCGTCATGCAGACGCTCCTTTGTATTTTTGGAAATCGCTTTTCAGCGGTGCGATCTCGGGTCCATTGCCAAGCATATGGCATGTTTCCTGCTGAGCCTTAGGTGCAAAAGCTGAAAGCAGATTAGCTCATAACGAATTTGCATGACGCTCAAGAGTAAACCCTGAGGTTTGTGGCAGTAACATGCCGCTACATTCACTGCTTTGGTGCCAACAGGGCACCACATTGGATTACTTTTTTAAATAAACGGAGTATTTGTACATGACCCTGAAATCACTAAAAACCGTAGCCGCCGCCGTGCTGGCCATGGGCACACTGGCCGCAAGCCCTGCTTTTGCTGGCAAGACGCTCGATACCATCAAGTCGCGCGGCCAGGTGATCTGCGGCGTGCACACCGGCTTGGCGGGTTTTAGCGCGGCGGACTCCAGCGGCAAATGGACTGGTATTGACGTCGATGTCTGCCGTGCCGTAGCTGCAGCCACTTTGGGCGATGCCGAAAAAGTGAAATACGTGCCGCTGTCCGCACAAGCTCGTTTTACCGCCCTGCAGTCCGGCGAAGTGGATGTTCTCTCGCGCAACACCACCTTCACATTGACTCGTGATGCATCGCTGGGCCTGAGCCAGACCGCCGTTACTTACTACGACGGCCAAGGCTTCATGGTGCCGGTGAAAAACAAGATCAAGAGCGCCAAGCAGCTCAAGGGCCAGACGGTCTGCGTGCAGTCCGGCACCACCACCGAAAAGAACCTGACCGACTACTCCAAGGCCAATGGTCTGAACATCAAGCCCGTCGTGTTCGAAAAGCTGGAAGCTGTAGAAGGCGCTTACTTCTCCGGTCGCTGCGTGTCGTACACCACGGACGCATCCGGCTTGGCTTCGGTGCGCAACAAGTCGGCTAAGAACCCTGCTGACCACATCATCCTGCCCGAGCTGATCTCCAAAGAGCCACTGGGCCCCCTGGTGCGTCGTGGCGATGACGAATGGGCAGCCATCGTCAAGTGGACCATCTTCGGCCTGCTCGAAGCAGAGGAATATGGCATCACTGCAGCCAACGTGGATGATCTGAAAGTCAACACCAAGGACCCAGCCATTGGCCGCATCCTTGGCACCACCGAAGACACCGGCAAGCTGCTGGGTCTGGACAAGGAGTGGATGGCGCGCGCTGTCAAGGCCACCGGCAACTACGGTGAAATCTTTGAGCGCAACGTGGGCCCCAAGTCTGACCTGCAACTGCCACGCGGTCTGAACAATCTGTGGAACAAGGGCGGTATCCAGTACGCACCCCCCATCCGCTAAGAGCTGAATCGCCGGTTTTCCCGGCGCTCTAAGGGGTGAGCACACGCTGTGTGTTACCCCTTTTTTCATGGCTGAGATTGTCCACCATACCAAGAGGGATTGCATGTCGAACACCCCACCCAAAAAGAACTGGTCCTGGCGTAGCCAGGCCTTTCGCGGCCTGGTCTACCAGGTCCTTGCCGTCGTTCTCATCGTCCTGTGCGTGGGCTATCTGGCGCACAACACGCAGACCAATATGCGCGAGCGCGGCATCCAGAGCGGCTTTGACTTTCTCAACAGTTCGGCAGGCTTTGATATCGGCGAGAGTCTGTTTGCCTTTGACTCTGGCGAAAACTACTGGCACGCCTATCTGATCGGCTTCACCAATACGCTGCGCGTGGCCATCACCGGCCTGATACTGACCACGATACTGGGTACGTTGATCGGCGTGGGCCGCTTCTCGCGCAACGCGCTGGTGCGCGGACTGTGCGTGTGCTATGTCGAATTGTTTCGCAACATCCCCGTACTGCTGCAACTACTGATGTGGTATCTGATGTTTACCGAGGTGTTGCCGGACTCGGCCAACCCGCTAAAGCTGGGCCCGCTGTACCTGAGCAAGGGTGGACTGAATTTTCCGATTCCGGTGTGGGCCACCGGCCAATACTTCGCGGCCATAGGCATGGCGATTGCGGTGGTGCTGGCCTTTGTGTATCGCCGCTGGGCCATCCTGTCGTTTGAGCGCACCGGTGTGCCACGCAGCCTGTTCTGGGTGCCTGTGGGCATCGTGATTGGCTGTGGTGTGCTGGGCTGGATCGTCGGCGGCGCACCCAGCGAATTCAACATGCCGATGCAAGGCGAGTTCGCCATCGAAAACGGCGGCGCGCTGACGCCCGAATTCTTGTCGGTTCTGCTGGGCCTGACGATTTACACCGCAGCCTTTGTGGCCGAAGTGGTGCGTGGCGGCATTCAATCGGTGGCGTTGGGCCAGACTGAGGCTGCGTCAGCCTTGGGCCTGAGTCGCGGCCAGACCATGCGACTCGTGACGCTGCCTCAAGCCTTGCGCGTGATCATTCCGCCAGTCACCAACCAATACCTCAATCTGACCAAGAACTCATCGTTGGCTGTGGCCATTGGATACCCGGATGTGGTGTCGATTGCCAACACCGCCATCAACCAGACCGGTCGCGCTGTCGAGTGCATTGCCATCATCATGGTGGTGTACCTAAGCACCTCGCTCCTCACTTCGGTGTTGATGAACTGGTACAACACGCGCTCTGCGATCAAGGAGCGTTAAGACCATGAGCGCACAAGTTTTTCAACCGATACCTGCTCGCCCCGCCCCGATCAAAGTCGAG
>CANFNO010000150.1 GCA_947447845.1 Burkholderiales bacterium
ATTGCCACCGACATCACCAGCCGGCGCCTGGCGGAGCAGCAGGCTGCAACCCAATCCGAACGGGCTGCAAACTCCAGCCGCCTGATCACCATGGGCGAAATGGCCTCCAGCGTAGCCCATGAATTGAACCAGCCGCTCACGGCCATCAACAACTATTGCAACGGCATGGTCTCGCGCATCAAGTCCAAGCAAATCACCGAAGAAGACCTTCTCGGTGCGCTGGACAAAACGGCGCGCCAGGCCCAGCGCGCGGGCCAGATCATTCAGCGCATTCGCTCCTTCGTGAAGCGCAGTGAACCCAACCGCACGCGTTCGGAGGTCAGTGTCATGGTTGGCGAGGCCATCGAATTGGCGGAAATTGAACTGCGCCGGCGCAATGTGCGGCTCAACCACTATGTCGCCTCGCGCCTGCCGACCATGCTGGTTGACCCGATCTTGATCGAGCAAGTGCTGGTCAACCTGCTGCGCAATGCGGCCGAGTCGATCGACATGGCGCAGCGCCCAACAGCCCAACGTCTGGTTGAGTTGCGGGTGGTTCCGACGCAGGTCGAGGGGCAGTCCGCGATCGACTTTTCGGTGCGCGACACCGGCAGAGGATTGGCGCCAGAAGTGATGGCCCGCTTGTATGAAGCCTTTTTCTCGACCAAGGCCGATGGCATGGGCATTGGCCTAAGCTTGTGCCGATCTATTGTTGAGTCCCATCTTGGAAGAATGACCGCCGAGAACATCTACAATGGCACCGAGGTGGCGGGCTGCCGGTTTTCGTTCTGGATTCCCGTGGTCGATGTTGGTAGCCAAGCGATCAGCACACCCATCTCAAGCATATAACCATCTGGAAATTTGAATGAGCCTGATTCCAAAAAAAGGTACGGTTTACGTCGTTGATGACGATGAAGCCGTCCGTGATTCCCTGCAATGGTTGCTTGAGGGCAAGGGCTACAGAGTCCGCTGCTTCGACTCTGCCGAGTCATTTCTCAGCCGCTACGATGCCCGCGAGGTTGCCTGTTTAATCGCAGATATCCGTATGGGTGGCATGACTGGCCTGGAGTTGCAAAACCGCCTGATAGAGGGTCGCTCACCCTTACCCATCGTGTTCATTACCGGTCACGGTGACGTGCCCATGGCAGTGGACACCATGAAAAAAGGCGCGATGGACTTTATCCAGAAGCCCTTCAAGGAAGATCAGTTGGTCAGCCTGGTGGAGCGCATGCTGGACCATGCCAAGGACTCTTTTGCCGACTTCCAGCTCGCCTTGAACCGCGACGCACTCCTGTCCAAGCTGACCCTGCGCGAATCGCAGGTGCTTGAGCGCATTGTTGCCGGGCGCCTGAACAAGCAGATTGCCGATGACTTGGGCATCAGCATTAAAACGGTGGAGGCACACCGCGCCAACATCATGGAAAAGCTCAGCGCCAATACGGTGGCTGACCTGCTCAAAATCGCGCTGGGGCAGAACGCCCCAAAAGTTTGAACCAGACAAGCCCCCACAGTCGCACACTTCGTGTGGCTTCTTGCCCCCCCAAGGGGGCCGCGTTTTACCTTGGGGCTGCCCTGCGGTAAAACATGACCAACCTGCCCGCAACTGGTGTTGCGGGCTTTTTTATTACGGATACACGCATGACCACCACCGCAAAAATCATTGACGGCAACGCCCTGGCAGCCCATACGCGAGCCGAAGTAGCGTTGCGTTGCAACGCACTCAAGGCCCGGGGCCTGACGCCCGGTCTGGCCGTTCTGCTGGTGGGCGAAAACCCGGCTTCGCAAGTTTATGTGCGTAACAAGGTCAAGGCCTGTGCCGATGCAGGCCTGCACTCGGTTTTGGAGCGCCATCCCGCCACAATGACTGAAGCAGAATTGCTGGCCCGCATCGACGCACTGAACCACGACGACAGCATCCACGGCATTCTGGTGCAACTGCCGGTGCCCGCGCACATTGATGCAAACAAGGTGATTGAAGCCATTTCTCCAGCGAAGGATGTAGACGGTTTCCATGTCTCCAGTGCAGGCGCGCTGATGGTCGGACAGCCCGGCTTCTGGCCCTGTACGCCTTATGGCTGCATGAAGATGCTGGAAAGCATCGGCTACAAACTACGCGGCAAACACGCTGTGGTGATTGGGCGCAGCAACATCGTGGGCAAGCCCATGGCGATGATGCTGCTGGCACAAAACGCCACCGTCACGATCTGCCACAGCGCCACCGCCGACCTCAAAGCCATGACCCTCCAAGCCGATGTGATCGTCGCTGCCGTGGGCAAGCGTAATGTGCTGACAGCCGACATGGTCAAGCCCGGTGCCGTGGTGTTGGATGTGGGAATGAACCGCAACGACGAAGGCAAGCTCTGCGGCGATGTGGACTACGCTGGCGTTAGCCAAGTGGCCGGATACATCACTCCAGTGCCTGGTGGAGTTGGCCCCATGACCATTGCCATGCTGCTGGTGAACACGATGGAAGCCGCCGAGCGCGCCGCAGTGTCCAAAGGGCTTGCATAAGCGCCCTTGCGCCCTCAAATACCAATTCTTAGAGTCGGCCCGAGCCGACCTTTTTCCTGCCTCCATTGCATTTTTTAGGTCCCATGAATCCACTGCTTCGTTTTGATACCCTGCCCCTGTTTGACCAGATCCATCCTGAGCACGTGCCCGAGGCCATTGACACCTTGTTGGCAGAGGCTGAGCAGGCCCTGGCGACGGTAACCGCTGAAAGCTTCCCTGCGCAATGGGTCGCCATGTCTCGCACGCTGGATGTTGCAACCGAGAAACTGGGCATGGCCTGGGGTGCTGTCAACCACCTCAACAGCGTCGCCGATTCACCCGAACTGCGCGCGGCCTACAACGCCGCCTTGCCCCGAGTGACCGAATTCTGGACACGTCTGGGCGCCGACGAGCGTCTATATGCCAAGTACAGGAGCATGGACATCAATGCACTCAACCCAGAACAGCGACAGGCGCACAAAAACGCCATGCGCAACTTTGTGCTGGGCGGTGCCGACCTCACCGGGGACGCACGCAAGCGCTTCGCCGAGATCCAGGAAAAGCAGGCCGAACTGAGCCAGAAGTTCAGCGAGAACACCTTGGATGCCACCGACGCCTTTGCCTACTACGCGTCTGAGGCCGAAATCGAAGGCATCCCCGACGATGTCAAACACACTGCCATGCTGGCAGCCCAGACTGATGGCAAATCCGGCTTCAAATTGACGCTAAAGATGCCGTGCTACCTGCCTGTGATGCAATTCGCGCGCAGCAGCGCCCTGCGCGAAATCATGTACCGCGCCTATGTCACGCGCAGTTCAGACCAGGCCATGGGTGACGGACGCAAGTTTGATAACAGCGCCATCATTGGCCAGATTTTGACCCTGCGCCAAGAAGAAGCCCGACTGCTGGGCTACGACAACTTTGCTGAGGTTTCGCTGGTACCCAAGATGGCCCAGTCGCCCCATGCCGTCACCACTTTCCTGCGCGACTTGGCAGCCAAAGCCAAACCCTTTGCCGAAAAAGACCTGTCCGACCTACGCGCCTTTGCCAAAGACGAGTTGGGCCTGAGCGACCCGCAGCCCTGGGACCTGCCCTATGTGAGCGAGAAGCTCAAAGAGGCACGCTATGCATTCAGTGAGCAAGAAGTCAAACAGTACTTCACCGCGCCCAAGGTTTTGGCCGGTTTGTTCAAAATCGTCGAAACCTTGTTTGACGTCGCCATTCAACCGGACAAGGCACCGGTCTGGAACAGCAGCGTGCAGTTTTACCGCATTGAGCGCCAAGGCCAATTGGTCGGCCAGTTTTACCTCGACCCAAGTGCGCGCACCGGCAAACGCGGTGGCGCCTGGATGGACGACGTGCGCGGCCGCTGGCTGCGCCCCGACACGGGCTTGCTGCAAACCCCGGTGGCACATCTGGTGTGCAATTTCGCCGATGGCGTGGACGGCAAGCCTGCCTTGCTGACACACGACGATGTCACCACCCTGTTCCATGAATTTGGTCATGGACTGCACCATATGCTGACCCAGGTGAACGAGAACGATGTTTCCGGTATCAGCGGCGTGGAGTGGGATGCGGTCGAGTTGCCCAGCCAGTTCATGGAAAACTTCTGCTGGGAGTGGAGCGTGCTTCAGCACATGACCTCCCACGTGGAGACTGGTGAAGCGCTGCCGCGCGCCCTTTTTGACAAGATGTTGGCTGCACGCAACTTCCAAAGCGGCTTGCAAACGCTGCGCCAGATCGAGTTCTCGCTGTTCGACATGCTGCTGCACAGCGCGCACGACCCGGCGCAAGACTTCATGCCGCTACTGGAAGCCGTGCGTCGCGAGGTGGCTGTGGTTTCATCACCGCCCTGGAGCCGCACTCCGCACACCTTTGGACACATTTTTGCCGGTGGCTACGCAGCGGGGTATTACAGCTACAAGTGGGCCGAGGTGCTGAGCGCAGATGCTTACGCCGCATTTGAAGAAACCGCTGCTGCAGATGGCACACCTAGCGTGGAAACCGGTACAAAATACCGTCAGGCCATTCTGGAAGCAGGCGGTAGCCGCCCGGCCATGGAGTCCTTCAAAGCATTCCGTGGTCGCGAACCCAGTCTGGACGCTTTGCTGCGGCACCAGGGCATGTCGGCCTAAACTGTGGAATTCAAGGGGAGCACACGCATGAAACTGTCGGCTTTGATCAAAATGTTGGCCTTGTCCGCCTGCCTTTGCGCAACGTTTGGGGCACAGGCGCAAACGGTCTATCGCATCATCGGTCCGGACGGCAAGGTCACCTTTTCAGACAAGCCACCGGTCAACGCTGAGCAAGGAAAGATTTCGACCACGGGTACCGGAGCGGTGGCAGCAGCTTCTAATACGGCACTGCCGTTCGAATTGCGTCAGGTGGCTTCCAAGTATCCCGTGACCCTTTACAGCGCGCCGGATTGCGGCCCCTGTGCTTCCGGTCGCTCCCTGCTGAGCAGCCGTGGAGTTCCTTTTTCCGAGCGTAGCGTGACCACCAACGAAGATATCGCCGCGCTGCAACGCCTCGCAGGTGAAAGCTCGCTGCCTTACTTGACCATCGGTGGCCAGCGTCTCAAGGGTTTCTCGGACCAGGAGTGGACGCAGTATCTGGATGCGGCGGGTTACCCCAAGACATCCGTGCTGCCTTCGGGCTACAAGCCTGAAGCTGCAGCACCGCTGGTTTCACTTCAAAAGCCTGTGCCGGTTAAGACTGAGCCCAAGCCTGAAGTCGTGCCCGAGCCGATAGCGCCGGTTGCACCCGCGCCATCGAACCCGGCAGGCATATCTTTTTAGAAGTTCAGGGTCTTCACACCGCTGGCTGTGCCTAGCAAACAAACCTGGGCACGCTGAAAGGCAAACACCCCGACGGTCACCACGCCGGGCCATTGACTGACTTCCGACTCAAAGGCCAGCGGGTCGGCAATCTGCAGACCTAATACATCGACGATGTATTGCCCGTTGTCAGTCACCAATGGCTTGCCGTCTTTCAGGCGAATGGTGCCCACGCCACCCATTGCAGCAAACTGCTGAATGATGCGGCGCGTGGCCATCGGAACGACTTCCACAGGTAGTGGGAATTTGCCCAGGGTCTGGACCAGTTTCGATTCGTCGGCAATGCAAACAAAACGCAACGACTGTGCCGCAACAATTTTTTCGCGCGTGAGCGCCGCGCCACCGCCCTTGACCATATGGCCCTGGCCGTTGATCTCGTCCGCGCCGTCGATATAAACGGACAGGTGCTCCACGTCATTGGAATCAAACACCGGGATGCCCAATGCCAGCAGACGCTCGGTACTGGCCACCGAGCTGGACACAGCGCCTTTGATCTGATCTTTCATGCTGGCCAGCGCGTCAATGAATTTGTTGACCGTGGAGCCGGTGCCCACGCCCACAATCTCGCCCGGCACCACGTATTGCAAAGCGGCTTGGCCGACCAGCGTTTTGAGCTCGTCCTGGGTCAGGGAATTGGCTGCGGAAGTTGTTGGGGATGCGGAGGTGTTCATGGGGGAAAATCAAGGTAGTTAACGAAGTACCTAGGAATTATCAATGGCTCTTGTCCCATACGGTCTTGCCCGTCCCTTTTTGTTTAGCCTCGACCCTGAAACCGCCCACGACCTCACCATTGCGGGACTGGCGGCATCGCAGGGCAACTTGCTGGCATCGGCCTACCGCACAACCCGCGTTGATGACCCGCTCGAGCTTGCCGGCTTGAATTTCCCTAACCGCGTCGGTATGGCCGCCGGGCTGGACAAGAATGCGCGCTGTATCGATGGCCTGGGCGCCATGGGTTTTGGCTTTGTTGAGGTCGGCACCGTCACGCCGCTGCCGCAGGATGGCAACCCCAAGCCGCGCATGTTTCGCCTGCCAAAAGCCCGGGCGCTGATCAACCGGCTGGGTTTTAACAACCACGGCCTGGATGCCTTTGTACGCAATGTGCAGAAGTCGGCGCTGCGCCAGGCTGAACACCCTGCCCTGTTGCTGGGGCTGAACATTGGCAAGAACGCTGCAACGCCGATTGAAAGTGCCACCGATGACTATCTGCGTTGCCTGAACGGCGTTTACCCGCATGCCGACTACATCACGGTCAACATCAGTAGCCCCAACACCAAAAACCTGCGCTCATTGCAAAGTGACGCCGCACTGGACGCGCTGTTGGGTGCAATTGCCGAGCGGCGTGAGTTGTTGGCACAGCAATTTGGTGCCCGCAAACCTATCTTTCTGAAAATTGCCCCCGACCTGGATGCTGCGCAAATCGACGTCATTGCCGCCACCCTCAAGCGCTATGGCACCGACAGCAGGGGCCGGGTCAACAACGCCTGGGGCGTTATCGCCACCAACACCACCTTGAGCCGTGACGCCGTGAAGGATCTGCCCCATGCGGACGAAACCGGCGGTCTGTCTGGCGCACCGGTGCTGCAGATGAGCAATCAGGTGATCACGCAATTGCGTACTGCGCTGGGCCCGCATTTCCCAATCATCGGTGTGGGCGGGATTTTGAGTGCAGATGATGCGGTGTCCAAGATCCACGCCGGAGCCG
>CANFNO010000151.1 GCA_947447845.1 Burkholderiales bacterium
AGGACACCTCGCCGCTGCAGTACCTGATCTTTGACCGCGTCTACCGCACCCAGGCCAACGACCAGCACAGCGCGCTGATTCTGATTGGCGACCCCAAGCAATCCATCTACGGCTTCCGGGGGGCCGACATTTACAGCTACCTGCAGGCGCGCCGCGCAACTGCCGGGCGCCACTATGTGCTGGAGACCAACTTCCGCTCTACCGCGGCCCTGGTCGGCGTGGTGAACCACTGGTTTGCCCAGGCCGACACGGCGCGCAGCGAGGGCGCGTTCATGTACCGCCAGGGCGCAGACAACCCCCTGCCCTTTGTGACCGTGCGCGCCAACGACCGCAAGGAAAAGCTGATTACGTCCACCGGTCCCCTGCCCGCCATGACGCTGGTGCATGACCTTGACATCACCAATTCCGAAGGCATGCGCAAACGCTTTGGAGCGCGCTGCGCCGAGCAGATCGCCACTTGGCTGAACGACGCGCAAGCCGGTTTCGCGCAGGACGGGCAGCCGCACAAGCGCCTGCGCCCGGCCGACATCGCCATCCTGGTGCGCACTGGCAAAGAGGCGGAGGCCGTGCGGCGCGAACTCGCACGGCGCGCGATTGCCTCGGTGTATCTGTCGGACAAAGATTCGGTGTTTGGAAGCCCGGTCGCCCACGACTTGGTGCACTGGTTGCGCGCCGTGGCAGCACCCCAGGACGTGCGCCTGGTGCGCGCCGGGCTGGCCACGCGCACGATCGGCCTGAGCCTCGATGAAATGGGCTGGCTGGCCAGCAATGACGATGCCTTTGATGCCCGCAGCGCGCAGTTGCGCCAACTGCGCGGCATCTGGCAGACGCAAGGTGTGCTGGCCATGCTGCGCCAGTCGCTGCACCAATTGGATTTGGCCGCACGCTGGCTGCAGGATCTGGACGGCGAACGCAAGCTGACCAACTTCCTGCATCTGGCCGAGTTGCTGCAAGGTGCCAGCAGCACGCTGGACGGCGAACAGGCCCTGATCCGCTGGCTGCAAACCGAAATCATGGACGACGGTGCCCAGGGCGAAGAACAGGTGGTGCGGCTGGAAAGCGATGCCGATCTGGTCAAGGTGATCACCATCCACAAAAGCAAGGGGCTGGAATACTCCGTGGTCTGCCTGCCCTTTGCCACCAGCTTTCGCAAAAAAGACCGCAAGCTCACCACCTTTGTCAGCCTGGCCGACGACCAAGGCAATCGCGCGCTGCAACTGGAGTTTGATGACGACGAGTTAGCACGAGCCGACCGCGACCGCCTGCGCGAAGATTTGCGCCTCGTGTACGTTGCGCTGACGCGTGCCCGGCATAGCCTTTGGGTCGGCTTCTCCGCGCAGAAGACGGGCAACAGCGACACCTGCGTCTCCCACCAAAGCGGTGCGGGTTATCTGCTTGGTGGCACCGAGCAGATAGGCGCAGCAGACTGGCTTGCGCCCCTGGAGCAATTTGCATCCGGCGACGCCAACATCCTCTTGCAGGCGGCCCTTGAGACCACACCCTGCACCCAACTCGTCCAATCAGACGCGGCAATCGCCCTGCACGAACGCCCTGACTACCAGGCCGCCTTCGAGCGCAACTGGAAAATCGGCAGCTTCTCGCAACTGACGCGTGATCTGGCGGCCACGCCTTCTGGAACTGGAACTGGAACTGGAACTGGATCTGGATCTGGCGCAGGCTCTGGCATTGAGTCTGGATCTGGTTCTGGTTCTGGTTCCGGCTCAGATTCCAGTTCCGACTTCAACTCTGGCTCGGGCATGACGGTTTTGCAGCTGCCCCGGCCCGCCGATGACGAGCCCGATAGCCCGCAGTCCGCTGACGAGGCGCAGGCACCACCCCGCCCGGCCACTGCCTCCGCACCACAGGCCTGGCACCTGTTCCCCAAAGGCGCGGAAGCCGGCAACTTTTTGCATGACCAGCTTGAGTGGCTGAGCACCGAAGGCTTTGCCCTGCCCGGCAACGACGCGCTGACCCAACGCCTGCGGCGCCGCTGCGAGCGGGCCGGGCGTGAAAAACACGCCGACGCCGTGGTGGACTGGCTGTCTGCAGTGGTGCAAACGCGCCTGCCCGGCCCGGATGCCGCCCTGCAGGACCTGGACCATGTGCTGCCGGAGATGGAGTTCTGGCTGCCCGCAGACCACATCGAGGCCCGGGCCATGGACGCCCACTGCCGCAGCCACGTGCTGCCCGGTGTGGAAAGGCCTTCCCTGGCCGAACGTCAGTTGCACGGCATGCTGATGGGTTTTGCCGATCTGGTGTTTGAACACCAGGGCCGCTACTGGGTGCTGGACTACAAGTCCAACTACCTGGGCGAGGACAACGCCGTCTACACCGCAGACGCGTTGGCCCACGCCATGGCGCACCACCGCTACGACGTGCAGGCAGCCATCTACATGCTGGCACTGCACCGTTTGCTGCAGCAAAGGCTGGGCCCGGACTACGACCCGGCGCAACATCTGGGTGGCGCTGTCTACCTGTTTTTGCGCGGCATCCAGGGCCCCGAAAAGGGTGTCTGCCTGGTGCCGGCCAGCCTGCCCCTGATGGACGCGCTGGCGGCCATGTTGAATGACGCCGCACCCGCAACCTAAGGCGCACGAAGAACCACACCATGAACACGCCCACGCACACGCCTGCTACCCCACCCTCGGTCCAGCTGGACCTGTTGGACCTGCTAGACCCAGTCGACGCCCCGATGAAGCAGACACCAGCAGCTATGCACTCTGCCTCTGCCTCTGGCTCAGCTTCTGCCTCTGGCTCAGCTATCACTACCCTCGGCTCCCTTCACAGCTGGGCCGACAAGGGCTGGTTGCGCCGCCTGGACAGCGCCCTGGCCAGCTTCATGCTGGAGCTGGACGCCACGGCCGCGCCCGCGCTGCTGGTCAGCACGGCAGTGCTTGCACAAATGGAGGGCCGTGGCCACACCTGCCTGCCGCTGCGACTGCTGATATCGCAGCCCGACGAAGTGCTGGCCTGGCCGCCCCAAGCCCAAGCCAACCTGCAAGACCTGTGGAGTTGCCTGCCCGCAAGCTTGGACGATTGGCTGGACGCCCTGCGCGCCAGCCCGCTGGTGCGCTTGAACAGCGACAGCACAGACCTGGGTCAGCCGTTGGTCCTGAGCCAGGCCGACGGCGAGCCGCTGCTGTACCTGCGCCGCTATTGGCTGCATGAGCAACAGGTGGCGCAGCAGATCCGACAACGCAGCAGATCCAGCCAGATCGTGGACGAGCCCCTGGCCGCCCAATGGCTGGATCGTCTGTTTGAAGACGGCGACAAACCGGGCGCTACAGCAGGCTCCGTCAACTGGCAAAAACTAGCCTGTGCCGTGGCGCTGCGCGCCAGCCTGACCGTCATCACCGGCGGGCCGGGCACCGGCAAAACCTACACCGCCGCGCGCCTGCTGGCCTTGCTGTTTGCCATGAGCGCGGAGCCCACGCGTCTGCGCGTGGCATTGGCCGCGCCCACCGGCAAGGCCGCAGCGCGCCTGCGCCAGTCGATTGACTTCTCGCTGCAGGAACTCGGTAGCCGCTTGGGCGACGCGCTGGACTTACCCGCGCTGACGCAGCGCATGGGCGCTGCCAAAACCCTGCATTCGCTGCTGGGCGCGCGTCAGGAAACGCGCGAATTCCGCTTCAACGCCAGCAACCTGCTGGATGTGGACATCCTGATCGTGGACGAGGCCTCGATGATCCATCTGGAGATGATGTCGGCCCTGCTGCAAGCCCTGCCCACCGGTGCCAGGCTGATCCTGCTAGGCGACAAAGACCAGCTCGCCTCGGTAGAAGCCGGCGCCGTGCTGGGCGACCTGTGCCGCGATGCCGTGCAAGGCCACTACAGCGCAGAGACAGCGCGCTATGCCTTGGCCACCTCCGGCCAGACCGTGCCGTCGGAGTTTTTGGCAACGGCCGCCAGCCCCTCGGCCCTGACGCAACAGACGGTGATGCTGCGCCACAGCCATCGCTTTGGCGGACTCATCGGCCAACTGGCATTGGCCGTGAACGCCGGGCACAGCGCTCAGGCGCAAAGCCTTCTGCAAGGCGATGCCACCGGCGTGCTGCAATCCACCAAACATCCGAGCGTGGACGACGTATTGCAACTTGCCGTGAAGGGGCGCTCCGGCGCCACGGCCAGCTATGCCGATTACCTGCAGTTGCTCAGCGCAGCCGCCAAGTCGGCAACCGCCGCCGACCACGAGGTCTGGGTGAAGGCGGTGCTAAAAGCCTTTGACCACTTCCGAATCCTGTGCGCCGTGCATGAAAGCGATTGGGGCACGCGTGCCCTGAACCAATCCGTGCAGCGGGCGCTGGGCCAGGCTGGTTTGCTTAAAGCCCGAGGCGAGTGGTTTGCCGGGCGGCCGGTGATGGTCACCCGCAACGACCCGGCCCTGGGCGTGTTCAACGGCGATGTGGGCGTCACCCTGCCCGGCCCGCCGGGCACAAGCGCTTTGCGTGTGTATTTTCTGGATGGCGACAATCTGCGCTCGGTGGGCGTCAGCCGCCTGGCCTATGTGGAAACGGCCTTTGCAATGACGGTGCACAAAGCCCAAGGTTCGGAGTTTCTGCACACCGCGTTGGTGCTGCCGCCGGGTGGTGCCAAGGTGCTGACGCGGGAACTGGTCTACACCGGCATCACGCGTGCCCGCGAACGCTTCACGCTCATCGAGGCGCAAGAAGGATTGTTGCGCCTGGCCATTGAGCGCAAGTCGCAGCGAGCAAGTGGGTTGGAGTCCCAACTTTCAGAGGCACCTGCCGAGTGAATTCAATAGGCAACCATCAGCCTACTTTTTGGCCGTGCGCCTTGCTGTTTTCCCTGGCGCTGAAGGCTTAAGGGCATCTTTCAAACGGTTGCCCAATTTCTGCAATTGTCGTATTCGGAGTGACCCCGAGGTGCCCTCACTTTAGTGTCAACTGCCTGTGGTCATGAGCGGCATCACCTAGGGTGAAAGACGACACCATGGCAGACAGGCCTGCGGCCAAATCCTCCAGATTGTTGGCGGATGCTTCGGCCTGAGATGCCATCGTTGCGGTGCGCTCGGTGAGTTCCCCCACTGACTGAATTGCTCCGTGAACATCGGCAATGCCCTTGCTTTGGTTTGCACTGGACGCGGCGATGGCGGAGACCAGATCCGTGGTGCGCTGGATTGATGCAACAACTTCCTGCATGGTCTGTCCGGCCTTGTCGACCAAAGCGGTGCCGATGCTGACCTTGCCAACAGAGTCATTTATCAACTTCTTGATCTCTTGAGCCGCGTTGGCTGAACGACCGGCCAGACTGCGCACTTCGGTGGCCACTACGGCAAAGCCCCGGCCCTGCTCGCCAGCCCGGGCAGCCTCTACTGCGGCATTCAAGGCAAGGATATTTGTCTGGAAGGCAATGGCATCAATGACCGAGATAATTTCGGCGATTTTTTGCGAAGACTTGTTGATCTCTTGCATGGTGTCCACCACGTCGGCGACGACACGGCCGCAGTCCATCGCCACCTGCGACGCGCTGTGCGCATGCTGGCTTGCCATCCGGGCGCTTTCCTCGCTTTGCTGCACGGCATCGGTGAGGTCACTCATGATCTGCGTGGCGGTCACCAGGCTGGACACCTGAGCGTCCGTGCCATTGCGGATGTCGGCATTGCCATGGGTAATGTCGGTTGCTGCTGCACTGATCGTGCTGCTGGCGGACTGAATTTGCACCACGATGCCGTTAAGTTTGTCGATGGTGTTGTCGGCATCAATTTGCAGCTGGTGCATGCCGCCCGTGAGATGCGCGTGCACGCGCCGCGTCAGGTTGCCGGTGGATAGGGCCGCGAAAACCTGACCAAACTCGGCCGCAGCCATTCGAATGCCCGCCAGAATGCGCAACAAAAAGCCGACCGCGATCACCACCCCCACGACCAGCAGCAACTGCCACTGAAAGCTGCGGTCGCTGTCGGCGGTGGCCGCTTGTATGCTGGCTTCGGGCAGCAAATAGTGCAGCACCCAGGGCTCACCATGCACATTCAGCTTGACATGAAAGCTGTTGCGCCCTTCTGTACCTTGCGCCAGTAAGTTCGGCAAATCCGCGTTGCGACGATCAAAAATCCGGATGCCGTGAGCCTCGTTACTCAGCATGAACTGCGCGGGTTCGGGAAGGCTCCACCCCTCCTTCTTTTGTGTCGCCAAGTCATCCGGCGTAACTGGAATGAAGGGTACGCTGAGCAAGGCAGCTTCCAGCACGTTGCGGCGCAGGATGCCCGAAATGACGCCGCGAAACTCCTGGTTATCTGCCCGGTAGAAGGGAACCGAATACAGCAATCCACCGGTTTCGTGAACATTGCCTGAACTCTTGGAAACGTACTGCGTGTTGTCGCAGGTGGTCATGAGAGGCGACGCAAAGGCTGGAATCTGCTCAGCAGAGGTGAATGAAAATCGCGGGTGACCTTGCTTGATCCGTGCCAACTGCTGGGGAAAATAGGCGTACTCAGCCGACTCGTCAGCCTCCGGCGTGTCGCCCCCTTTTGGGGCTTCGGCCTCGTCTTTCGCATCGCCGAAGTGCACCGTGTCATACATGAAAAACGGCACCTGGCCCTTTTGTGCGTCAAGGCCATCGATCACGGCATAGACCTCGGATACGCTGACGCTGCCTCGCAGGTTATTAAAGAGTTGCTGCACGGTCTCCCGGGCGTCCGGCGTAAAACGCTTGCTGGCAACGATATCTTCGTTCTCATTGGCGCGGTTGCCACCCGTGATGTTTCGCACGCTCGGCAGCAGGGAGATGGTGCGCAAGTTCTGGTAGAGGCTGTCAAACAGGGCTTCGACATTGCGCTGTTTGTTATGAAACACCGTGGCGATGTGGGCGTCAATGAATGATTTTTGCGCGGTTTGCTTTTCTGCTCGATGCCAAAACCACATGCTGCCCATGACGGCAATAGTCACGATTCCCAACAGGAAAAACGGTGCAAACCTCTTATGTATGAACATAAATTCAATTCTCTTCCCGGAGTCGATGCATGTTGGCGTTGAACAAAAAC
>CANFNO010000152.1 GCA_947447845.1 Burkholderiales bacterium
CAGGCTGCAACCCGCTATCGTTTACCTCGCCTATCCAAACAACCCGACGGCCAATCTGTGGGACGTAGAAGCGATGCGGAAAATCGTCGCTGCAGCAGGAGTCTCTGGCAGCTTGGTGGTGATTGATGAAGCGTATCAACCTTTCTCCAGCCGTACCTATTTGGATGTGATCGCAGCCAACCCCGGTGAACACGCCCACGTGCTGCTGATGCGTACGCTCAGCAAGTTCGGTCTGGCCGGCGTGCGCATCGGGTATCTCATGGGGCGCAGCGAACTCATTGCCCAGATCAACAAGGTGCGCCCGCCCTACAACATCAGCGTGCTCAATACCGAGTGCGCGCTTTTTGCGCTTGAGCATGCAGCCGTGTTCGACGGTCAGGCAGCCGATATCAGGTCGGAGCGGGACCGATTGCAGCAGGCGTTTGACAAAATCAAAGACGTCAAAGTCTATCCCAGCGACGCCAACATGATTCTGGTGCGTTTTGACGGTGAGGGGAGTCGTGCGCAATCCGTGTTCGCTTCACTCAAAGTCCGTGGTGTACTGGTGAAGAACGTTTCTAAAATGCACCCATTGCTGTCCAATTGTTTGCGCATCACGGTTGGCACTGCCACTGAGAATGCGCAGTTGTTGGCAGCCCTACAGGAAATCCTATGAGCAACTATCCATTGACCGAAGTTCCGGCCGCCCCTATGCCACCGCGCATTGCGGAAGTCACCCGCAACACTGCCGAGACCCGCATCCGGGTCCAGGTTAATCTTGACGGCACCGGCAAGAGCCGCCTGTCCACAGGCATTGGATTCTTCGACCATATGTTGGACCAGATCGCCCGACACGGCTTGATCGATCTCGACATTGAGGCAGATGGTGATCTTCACATCGATGGCCACCACACGGTGGAAGACGTGGGCATCACCCTGGGCCAGGCGGTGCATCAGGCGGTGGGCGACAAGAAGGGCATACGCCGCTATGGCCACGCCTATGTGCCGCTGGACGAAGCCTTATCGCGCGTAGTAGTTGATTTTTCCGGCCGCCCCGGGCTGGTGATGGACGTGCCATTCAAGAGCGGGATGATTGGCAGCTTTGACACCCAACTTACCCACGAATTTTTCCAGGGCTTCGTGAACCACGCTTTTGTCACATTGCACATCGACAACCTGAAGGGTGACAACGCCCACCACCAGGCCGAGACCGTGTTCAAGGCCTTTGCCCGCGCCCTGCGCTCCGCGCTGGAGATCGACCCCCGTTCGGTGGGCACCATTCCTAGTACCAAGGGTTCCCTCTGATATGAAGAAAGTTGCGGTGGTGGATTACGGCATGGGCAACCTGCGCTCGGTTACCCAAGCGGTTATGCACGTTGCAGCTGATGCTGGCGTGGAAGTGGTCTGGGCCCGCACCGCCCAAGAGGTGATGGACGCCGACCGCGTGGTGCTACCGGGGCAGGGCGGCATGCGCGACTGCATGCAGGACCTGCACGCCTGCGGCATGTTTGACGCTGTCATGCACGCCGCGGCCAACAAGCCCTTGATGGGTGTGTGCGTGGGCATGCAAATGCTGCTTGACCACAGCCAGGAACTCGATACCCCTTGCCTAGGTCTGATTCCTGGGGATGTGGTTAAGTTCGAATTGGTCGGACAACTTCAACCCGACGGCAGCCGATACAAAGTGCCCCAAATGGGCTGGAATCAAGTCTGGCAAACAGCACATGGCGTGCCCCGCCACCCGGTCTGGGGTGACGTGCCGGATGGCAGTTACTTCTATTTTGTGCACAGTTACTACGCTAAACCGTCTGATATAAGCCACAGCGTGGGTGAAACCGACTATGGACAACGCTTTTCTTCAGCGATTGCGCGCGATAATATTTTCGCAACCCAATTTCACCCCGAAAAAAGTGCAGAGCACGGCTTGTCCCTTTATCGCAATTTCCTTCACTGGAATCCTTGATTCTTTCTCTCGGCTAAACCCGCCATCATGCTGCTCATCCCTGCGATTGACCTGAAAGACGGTCACTGTGTTCGTCTTAAACAAGGCGATATGGACCAATCAACTACCTTCGGAGAAGATCCAGTCGTCATGGCCCGAAGATGGGTCGACAAAGGAGCCAGACGCTTGCACCTGGTGGACCTGAACGGCGCTTTTGCCGGACACCCCAAAAATGAGGCTGCGATCCGCAAGATCCTCAAGGACGTGGGCAGCGAGGTTGATGTGCAACTGGGTGGCGGAATCCGCGATCTGGACACCATTGAGCGTTACCTAGACGCTGGCCTGCGCTACGTCATCATCGGTACCGCAGCCGTGAAGAATCCTGGTTTCCTCCAGGATGCATGTACCGCTTTTGGCGGTCACATCATCGTTGGTCTGGATGCGCGTGATGGCAAAGTAGCTACCGATGGTTGGAGCAAGTTGACGCGCCACGATGTAGTTGATTTGGGCAAAAAGTTTGAAGACTATGGCGTTGAATCCATTATCTACACCGACATCGGACGCGATGGCATGCTCAGTGGCATCAACATCGAAGCCACCGTCAAACTGGCGCAGGCCCTGACCATACCGGTGATTGCCTCGGGTGGCCTATCCAATATGGCCGATATTGAAGCTCTGTGCGACGTGGAGGATGACGGTATCGAAGGTGTCATCTGCGGCCGCGCAATCTACAGCGGTGACCTGGACTTTGAAAAAGCGCAGGAACGTGCTGATGAGCTCAACGGCTGATGCTGGCAAAACGCATCATTCCGTGCCTGGACGTTACCGGCGGCAGAGTTGTCAAAGGTGTTAATTTCGTAGAACTGCGCGATGCCGGGGATCCGGTCGAAATCGCCGCACGTTACAACGATCAGGGCGCTGACGAGCTTACTTTTCTGGATATCACCGCCACCAGCGACGGTCGGGACCTCATCCTGCACATTATTGAGGCCGTCGCCTCTCAGGTATTCATTCCATTGACGGTCGGAGGCGGTGTTCGCACCGTAGAAGATGTGCGACGACTGCTCAACGCCGGTGCGGACAAGATCAGTTTCAACTCGGCAGCAATATCTAATCCGCAAGTCATTGAGGACGCCTCGCACAAGTACGGTGCGCAGTGCATTGTGGTGGCTATTGACGCCAAGCGTCGCAGTGCTGAGGACGCGCTACGTCTGGTGAATGGCAGTGCAATAGGCCCGGGCTGGGACGTGTATAGCCATGGTGGACGCAAAAATGTCGGTCTGGACGCAGTTCAATGGGCAACTGAGATGGCACGGCGTGGCGCCGGCGAGATTTTGCTCACCAGCATGGATCGCGACGGTACAAAGGCTGGCTTTGACCTGCAATTGACACGCGCAGTTGCGGACGCGGTTTCAGTGCCGGTCATTGCCTCAGGTGGCGTTGGCACGCTTGACCATCTGGCCGACGGCGTGCAACAGGGCGGCGCAGATGCGGTTTTGGCGGCGAGCATTTTCCACTACGGGGAGTTCACTGTGGCGCAGGCCAAGTCCCGGATGGCCCAGCGCGGCATACCGGTAAGGATTTAGGTAATCCCCGTTGGCGATGGCGCACTGCGAGTCGCCAAATCACGGACAATCCTCGCTATGAAATGGTTAGACGAAATCAAATGGGACGCGCAAGGCCTGGTGCCCGTAATCGCGCAGGAGCAGGGCACAAATGATGTCCTGATGTTTGCGTGGATGAACCGCGAGGCGCTGGCAAAGACTGCCGAACTGGGTCGTGCGGTTTATTTCAGCCGCTCCCGCGCAAAGTTGTGGTTTAAGGGCGAGGAGTCCGGCCACGTTCAGACAGTGCATGAAATCCGCATAGATTGCGATAACGACGTGGTCTTGCTCAAGATTACGCAGTTGGGCCATGACCCTGGCATTGCCTGCCACACCGGTCGCCACAGTTGTTTTTTCAGTATCTTGAAAGACGGAGCCTGGCAAAGTACCGAGCCAGTCTTGAAAGATCCCGCATCAATCTATAAATAGAAGAATGACCCCAACCAACCTCTCCCAAGATGCGCTGGCCCGATTGGCCGCTGTCATCGAAAGTCGCAAGGCCGTCAACGGTGGTGACGCAAATGCCAGCTATGTGGCGCGCCTGCTGCACAAGGGCCCCGACGGCTTCTTAAAAAAGATTGGTGAAGAGGCAACCGAGGTTGTTATGGCCGCCAAGGACGCTGACCATGGCGGCGATAGAACCAAGATCGTCTATGAAGTCGCGGATCTGTGGTTCCACTGCATGATTGCGCTGGCCCATTACGATCTGACGCCAGCTGATGTGATCGAAGAGTTGCAGCGCCGTGAAGGGACCAGTGGCATCGAAGAAAAGGCTTTACGAAAAGCCATCGCACGCGAGCAGGAGTAAGCATGACACAGGATTTCACGACCCCCGTGACCGCAGATCAGGCACATCTCGAGAAGATGCAGTCACTCAATACCGTGGGAACCATCAGCTATGTGCTGCATTTGGTTGTAGCTGTGAGCGCCATGATTCCGGGTGGGCAAATGGGCCCGGTGTTGCTCATTGCCGCGCTCATTCTGGACATGGTTAACCGCGAACGTGCTGCAGGCACCTGGCACGCGTCCCACTTTCGCTGGCGCATACGCACCGTGCTGGTCGCCGCGGCGCTTTACCTGATCACCAGCCCGCTCTGGCTTCTCTTTTTTGTGCCGGGCTGGATGGCTTGGACGGTGATTTCGATCTGGTTTCTTTACCGTATCGTCATCGGATTTATGTCCATGAATAAGGGTCAAGAGATAGGAACTGAAGCATGAACCATGAGATCAGTGCGCATGATCCAGAATGCATCTTTTGCAAGATCATCGCCAAGAGAATTCCGTCCAAGATCGTTTATGAAGATGAAGAGATATTTGCTTTCCAGGACATCAATCCCTGGGCGCCGGTACATTTCTTGCTGATACCAAAGATGCATATTCCCTCCATGGCCCATGTTGGACCAGACCAAGCCGCTCTGCTCGGACGCATGATGGCCTTGGTCCCCAAATTGGCGTTGGAGCAGGGCTGTAACCCGTATCCTGAGGGTGGCTATCGACTGGTGACCAATACGGGCCGTGAAGGTGGACAGGAAGTGCAACACCTGCACTTTCATGTCATGGGCGGTTCACGCCCCTGGTTGCGCGGGTAGCGCATAGTCTAAGGGCATGTGCGTGCAGACTAGAATCAACATTAATTGTTAGGAGAAATACATGGGCTCGTTTTCTATTTGGCATTGGTTAATCGTTCTTCTCATCGTAGTGATGATTTTTGGCACTAAAAAGCTCAAAAACATCGGCCAGGATTTGGGCGGTGCCGTTAAGGGCTTTAAGGAAGGCATGAAAGACGGAACGTCTTCTGCGGAAGAAAAACCTGCGGCACCCAGCCAGGTCGCCAATTCAGCGTCAGAGAAAAACACCATTGACGTGGAAGCACGGCACAAGTCTTGATCGCTGTCGAAATTTGTTTGTGTTTGCCAGGCGTTAAACCCGCGTGATCGATCTCGGCATCTCAAAGATGGCGCTAATAGGCGCTGTGGCACTGATAGTGATCGGTCCGGAAAAATTACCTGCGGTGGCACGCACGGTAGGCACTCTGCTGGGCAAGGCACAACGCTATGTTTCCGACGTCAAAGCTGAGGTCAACCGTGCCATGGAGATGGACGAGTTGAAAAAAATGCGTGAAACGGTAGAGGGTGCCGCACGCGATGTCGAAAATACCATCCAGACCCAGGCCAGCGATTTTGAAAAGTCCTGGTCCGACGCCACCCAAGCTTTTGTCCCGTACGAGCCGCCACCGCTGGCCTATAAACATCCTGGCAAGAACTGGCGCCTCAAGCAAGGCGCTACGCCTAATTGGTACAAGGCGCGCAATGGCGTGCGTACCAAAGCACTCTCCGGCGCTGCTCGCGTCGCCCGTTTCCGTCCACGCCGCACCATCTGAGGCTTTATTGATACCCGTTCATGGCCTCTGAGAAATCCAAAGAAGACGAACTCGCCGGTACCGAGCAGCCCTTTGTGGCGCATCTGGTCGAATTGCGCGATAGGTTGATCAAGGCCGCCATTGCGGTTGGCATTGCGGTGGCCATTCTGGCGCTCTATCCTGGCCCGGCTGCGCTCTACGACTTGTTGGCTCAGCCACTGGTGGCCGCTTTGCCCAAGGGTGCGACCATGATTGCCACTTCTGTGATTTCGCCTTTTATGGTTCCGCTCAAGATCATGATGGTGGCCGCCTTTTTACTGGCGCTACCTTTTGTGCTTTGGCAGGTCTGGGCTTTTGTGGCTCCAGGGTTGTACACCCACGAAAAGAAGTTGGTTTTGCCACTGGTGATTTCCAGCACCTTGTTGTTTTTTGTGGGAGTGGCTTTTTGCTATTTCTTCGTCTTTGGCCAGGTGTTCAAGTTCATTCAGAGCTTTGCGCCCAAAAGCATTACCGCTGCGCCTGATATCGAGGCCTATTTGGACTTTGTGCTGTCCATGTTCCTTGCGTTCGGACTGGCCTTTGAGGTGCCGGTGGTTGTGGTGGTGCTGGCGCGCATGGGCATCGTCAGCATTGACAAGCTCAAAGCCTTTCGCAGTTATTTCATCGTGGTGGCCTTCGTGGCGGCTGCTATCGTGACTCCGCCCGATGTTGTTTCACAGCTGGCGTTGGCCATTCCAATGTGCCTGTTGTACGAAATTGGAATTTGGGCAGCGCAACTGTTTATCCGTCACACCCAGGCGCCGGAAGAGCCTAGCGTGAAAACCAGCCAATCACCCTGATTAACGTGGCGGGGCCTTGGGCTTGGGACGTACGCCAGGAGTCACATCCAACTGCAATTTTTGGTTCTTGCGCGCGATCGTGAAATTGGCTGCAGCACCTGGTTTGAGTGATGCAACGACAGACAGGAGTTGCGAGACGTCATGAATCTGGCGATCGCCAATAGCTTCAATTACATCACCAGGCTTGACGCCGGCCTTGGCAGCCGGTCCGTTTTGTAACACACCGGTGATGATGACGCCC
>CANFNO010000153.1 GCA_947447845.1 Burkholderiales bacterium
CCAACGTCAACCCGGATGGCGTGCGCCTGATCCTGAATTTGCCCGAAGGTTCGCCGCTGGTGGGTAAGCTCACGCGCGACTGGATGCGCGCCACCGCAGCAGGTAACAAGACATGAAGCGCCAGACACAAAAAGGCGCTGCGCTGCTGCTGGCCATGCTGACCGTGACGCTGGTGGCGACTTTTGCATCTGCCGCTTTGTGGCAGCAGTGGCGCGGTGTGGAGATTGAATCCGCCGAGCGCAGCCGTACCCAGATGCAGTGGGTCCTGAACGGCGCACTCGATTGGTCGCGCCTGATCCTGCAGGAGGATGCGCGCAATGGCGAGATCGACCACCTCTCTGAACCCTGGGCGCTGCCGCTGCAGGAGGCAAGGCTTTCCAGCTTTTTGGCGATGGACAAAGACCACACCGATGACGCCATGGATGCATTTTTGTCCGGCCAGATCACGGACCAGCAAGCCCTGCTGAATGTGCGCAACCTGGTGGTTGAAGGCAAACCAAAGCCTGCAGCTGTGCAAGCCTTTACCCGGTTGTTCAGCCAACTGGATTTGCCTGGCAGCCAGGTGCAAACACTGGTGGACCAGCTCATCGCCAGTGATGCCGCAAGCAATGCGGACACCAAACCGGATGTTCAGTTACAGGGCTTGGTAAAAGCCCTGGCGCCACTCAAACCCTATCGGATGGAACAGTTGGTCTGGCTGGGCCTGCCGAGCAGTACCGTGCAGGCCCTGATGCCTTACGCCACGCTGTTGCCAGTGGCCACGCCGCTGAACCTCAACACCGCCAGTGCGGAAGTGCTGCATGCCGCTTTGCCGTCTGTAGACATGGGGCAGGCGCAACAACTCGTGGCCAGCCGTTCCAGCAGCCATTTCAAGACCGTGGCCGAAGGGCTGAAAGCCGCCAATGTGGGTGAAGGCACCTCGCGGGCGGTGGACAACAACGACTTCAGTGTTGGCACGCGTTTCTTCGCGGTGCGTGGGCGTTTGCGTCTGGGCGAAAGCACGGTGCAGGAGGTCTCTCTGGTCGAGCGAAGCGGCAGTCTGGTCAAAGTGATCTGGCGCCAGCGCGAGGTGCAGACTGCAGCTGCGATGGCTTCCCTACAATGAACGCCTAATTCCATGTCCACACTGATCCTTACCCTCCCACTTGCCAACGCAACGGCCCCGACTGAGTATGACTACGTGCAGACGACAGATGGGCAACAGATCACGGCCCAGGGTCGCACGGCGGCATCGCTGCTGCCCGCAACCGCCGGGCGTGACGCCGAGGTGGTAGCTGTCATTCCGGCGCGGGCCTTGTCCTGGCACAGCATCAGCCTGCCCGAACGCGTGTTGCGCAGCATGTTGTCCGGGCGCATCGAACCGGCGCGCGCACGCGGTGTACTGGCCGGTGTGCTGGAGGAGCAGTTGCTGGACGACAGCGAAAAATTGCACTTTGCCGTTTTTGAAGGAACACCTGCTACCGCGGGGGAGACTCCCCGGGCTTGGGTTGCCGTCTGTGACAGAGCCTGGTTGCAGGCCAGCCTTCAAACGTTGGAGTCGGCCGGCCTGGGCGTCAGCCGCATCGTGGCCGAATGCACGCCCACGCCGCCCGGCACGGCGCTTGCGCTGCTCAGCGAAGACATGAATCCGGCGCAAATGGTGCTGTGCACCGTGCAAGGTGTCAGCCTGATGCCTTGGGGTCCCGCTTCGCTGGCCCTGGCACAGGCGCAGACTGATCTGGAGGTTCTGGCCGAGCCCTCAGTCATGGCGCTGGCCGAGAAAAGTTTTGGCTCGCAGGCGCTGCTGCAAACCAGCGCCCAGCGCCTGCTGCTGGCGGCGCAGTCGCCCTGGAATCTGGCACAGCTTGAGTTGAGCGCCTCCCCCGGCGGACGCATGCGCAAGCGTCTGGGCTCCGCCTGGCAGCAGTTGTTGCACAGCCCGCAGTGGCGTCCGACCCGCTGGGGTCTGGTGGCGCTGGTTGCGGCGCAAGTCATAGGGCTTAACGCTTTTGCATGGCGCCAACGCAGCCTGCTGGATGCGCAACGCGCGTCGATGCAAACCATGCTGCAGCAAAGCTTCCCGGATGTGAAACTGGTGATTGATGCACCGCTGCAAATGCAGCGCGCGGTGGACGATCTGGCCCGTGCCCGGGGTATCGGCTCCGATGCGAATCTGGGCCGGGTGTTTGCCATCATCGGCCCGCTGGCTCCCAAGAATCTGGGCCTCAACAGCATCGATTGGAGCGGGCAGACCCTGCAGTTGCAAGCCACCGGGCTGGATGCGAACTCGGTTCAACCCCTGACTGCGGCCCTTGAGGCGCGCGGTCTGCGTGCCCGCTTGCAGGACGGACAACTGAGCATTACTCCCAAGGAGAGTCGCTAATGGGCTGGCAAAACCATATCCGAGCGCGCTGGGCTGCAATGGCGGCGCGCGAGCAACGCGGCGTGCTACTAGCAGCTGCGGTGCTGGGCGCAGCCCTAGTCTGGTTTATCACTTTGGCACCGGCCCTGCGCAGCCTCAAAACCGTGGCTGCGCAAAGTGCTGCCCTGGCTGCCGACATCGATCGCATGCAGGCGCTGCAGGCGCGCGCCAAAGCCCTGCAGGCCAAACCTGCGCTGGCACCGCAAGAGAGTCTACGTGCCTTGCAAGCTGCCGCTGGCAAGCTGGGTGCTGCGGTCAACCTGCAAGTTGTCGGGGAGCAGGCAACGCTCACGATCAAAAAACTTGGCGCGCTCCCGTTGGGCCAATGGTTGTCGCCCCAAACCGGCCCCGGCCTGAGCCCTATAGAGGCACACCTCAAGCGCGACACCGGCAGTGTCGAGCCGATCTGGAGCGGCACGCTGATCTATCGCCTGCCGACGGCATCCACCCCGTAAAACCATGGCTCGCCCGCTGAACCGATCCACCCAAGCCGCAGCCTCAGGCACGCGCAGTGTCTGGCTCTGGGCCATGACCGGTGCTTTGATCGGCGCGCTATGGGCCACGCTGCAGTTCGCGCCAGCCGTCTGGGTGCAACAAGCGGCCTTTGCGGCCACCGATGGCCGACTGGTATTGCGCGAGAGTCAAGGCACGCTCTGGCATGGTTCAGCGCAAGTTGGCTTCACAGGCGGCGCGGGCAGCAGCGACGCGGCGCGCCTGCCGGGGCGTGTGCAGTGGGACTTCCAATTGGGTCGTAGTGGCCTGCAACTGGCGTTGCACGCTGATTGCTGCACGGCACAGGCCCAGCAGTTCACCCTGACGGCGGGGCTGCACAGTTGGCGTATGCAATTGGCACCGGGTGAATCGACCTGGCCCGCAGCCGTGCTGGTCGGACTGGGAACGCCCTGGAACACGGTGAAACTGCAAGGCCCGCTGGTATTCAAAACGCCGGGGCTCAGTCTGGCCTCTGCGGTCGATCGGGTGCAGGTCGAAGGCTCCGTAAGTCTGGAGATGCCGGGCCTGGTGTCCAGCCTGTCGACACTGCGCCCCCTGGGCAGCTACCGCCTGCTGCTGCAGGGTGGCGAGCAACCCACGCTCGATTTGCGCACCCTGGAGGGCAGCCTGCAATTGCAGGGCACGGGCCGCTGGACGGCGGCGCATCTGCGCTTTGTCGGTGAGGCGCGGGCGGACGCCGAGCACGAAGCCGAACTCTCCAATCTTCTCAATATCATGGGACGGCGCGACGGTGCGCGGTCTGTCATTACTCTGGGCTAACAGCATGCGACATTCCAACCCCACATTTGCAGTCCGTCATTGGCTAGGCACAACCGGTTTACTGGCAGCCCTCAGCGTCTGCCCGCTGGTATTTGCACAGGCCGATGGCGATGCGGCGTCCAAGCTCTCGCGCAATGCGCCAGTCACACTGAACTTTGTCAACGCCGAGATTGAAGCCGTCGCCCGCGCCATGGCCAGCATGACCGGACGCCAGGTGGTACTGGACCCGCGTGTGAAAGGCACCATCAACCTGAGCAGTGACAAACCGCTCTCGCCTGCGGCTGCCTACAACCAGTTTTTGGGTGCGCTGCGCCTGCAGGGTTTCACCGTGGTCGAGTCGGCCGGGCTGGACAAGGTAGTGCCAGAAGCCGACGCCAAACTGCAAAGTGGTTCGGTCAGCGCAGATGCCGGTGGCAAGAGCAACCCGCTGGGCAACCAGATCGTGACCAAGATCTTCAAGCTCAATTTCGAAAGTGCGGCCAATCTGCTGCCCATCCTGCGCCCGCTGATCAGCCCCAACAACGTCATCAACGTTAACCCCGGCAACAACTCGCTGGTGATTACCGACTATGCCGACAACCTGCAGCGCATCGCCCGCATCATTGCGGCCAGCGATGTGGCCAATGGCAGCGACCTGGAAATCCTGCCGCTGCAATACGCCATCTCCAGTGACCTGGCGCCCTTGATCCTGCGCCTGATCGAAAGCGGCTCGGGTGCGGGCGCGGCCCCGGGTCAAGCCGACACGGGCTTCAAAACCACCATCATTGCCGAGCCGCGCAGCAACACGCTGATCGTGCGCGCCGCCAACCCGGCGCGGGTGTCGCTGGTCAAGTCGCTGGTGGCACGCCTGGACCAGCCCACCGTGCAGGGCGACGGCGGCACTGGCAACATCCATGTGGTGATGCTGAAAAACGCTGATGCCACCAAGCTGGCAGCCACACTGCGTGCGGTGATGTCGGGCGAGGTGCGCGCAGCCACACCGACCGCTGCGGGTGCTGCGGGAAGTACACCGGCCACCCCTGCCACCACCGGCGGCCAGGTGCAAGCCGATGTGGCCACCAACTCCCTCATCATCACCGCGCCCGATCCGCAATACCGCCAATTGCGCGCGGTGATTGACCAGCTCGATGCCCGTCGCGCCCAGGTGTTTGTCGAAAGCCTGATTGCCGAAGTGAACGCCGACCGTGCGGCCGAATTCGGCATCCAGTGGCAGGGACCGATTGGCAAGGCGGGTGACTCTGCCATTGGCCTGCTGGGCACCAACTTTGGTTCGGGTGCCAAGAACATCCTCGGCCTGGCTACCGGTGCGGCGACCGGCACGCTGCCCGCAGCCGGTCTGAATATCGGCGTGGCGACACAGAACAATGGCGTCTACACACTGGGCTTTCTGGCGCGCTTTCTGGAGCAAAACGGCGACGGCAACATCCTGTCCACACCCAATCTGCTGACGCTGGACAACGAAGAAGCCAAGATCGTGATCGGCCAGAACGTGCCCTTTGTCACCGGCCAGTACACCAACTCCAATTCGGGCAGCAATTCGGGTTCGGTCAACCCCTTTCAGACGATTGAGCGCAAAGATGTGGGCCTGACACTCAAGGTCAAACCCCAGATCAGCGAGAACGGCACCGTCAAACTCACCATCTTTCAGGAAGTCTCCAGCGTGCAGGCTTCCAGCATCAACTCCGCCAGCGGCCTGATCACCAACAAGCGTTCGATCGAATCCAACGTGCTGGTGGACGACGGCTCCATCGTGGTGCTCGGCGGACTGTTGCAGGACGAATACTCGGGCAACAACGACCGCGTGCCCGGCCTGGCCGATATTCCCTTGTTCGGCGCGCTGTTCCGCAGCGAAGCACGCAGTCGCAAGAAAACCAATTTGATGGTGTTCCTGCGCCCGGTGGTGATACGTGACGCCAGTTCCAGCGAAGCACTTTCCAACAGCCGCTACGAGCAGATGCGCGGTGTGCAACAGGGCGCACAGCCTGTGCCCAGCACGACCATGCCGATCAACGAAGCACCCGTCATGCCGCTGGCTCCTGTGGCACCGGCCAAGCCGGTCGCGGCCACGCCTGCCGCTGCCAAATAGCCCACCGCACATGGCCGCACGCTACCCCCTGCCCTACGCCTTTGCCCGCAACCAGCAATTGCTGCTGGAGCAGGAGGGCGAGACCCTGACACTCTGGATGCACGCCCTCACCCCGCCGGGCGGCGTTAGCGAGACACTGCGCAAATACGATGCGCACCAGGTTGAGTTGTTGAGCGCCGAGGCCCTGCAGCAGCGCATCAGTGCCGCCTACGCGCAGGGCGAGTCCAGCGCCGCCTCGGTGGTCAGCGAGGTGCAGAGCGACGCCGACCTGTCGCGCATGATGCAAGAGCTGCCCGCCGTGGAAGACTTGCTGGAAAGCGCCGGTGACGCGCCCATCATCCGCATGCTCAATGCGCTCTTGACGCAAGCCGCGCGCGATGGCGCCAGCGACATCCACATCGAACCCTACGAGCGCCACAGCAGCGTGCGCTTTCGCGTGGACGGCACGCTGCGCGAAGTGGTGCAGCCCAATCGCGCCTTGCACGCGGCCCTGATCTCGCGCCTGAAAATCATGGCCCAACTCGACATCTCCGAGCGACGCCTGCCACAAGACGGGCGCATCTCGCTGCGCATCGGCACCCGCGCGATGGACGTGCGCGTCAGCACCCTGCCCAGCGCGCATGGTGAACGCGCTGTGCTGCGTCTGCTGGACAAAAGCCAGGGCGCGCTGAATCTGGAATCGGTGGGCATGCAGGGCGACATCCTGCAGCGCATGGAGCAGCTCATTGCCCAGCCGCACGGCATCATTCTGGTGACCGGGCCCACGGGCTCGGGCAAGACCACCACGCTGTATGCGGCCTTGAGTCGTCTCGATGCCGGTCGCAGCAACATCATGACGGTGGAAGACCCGATCGAATACGAACTGGCTGGTGTCGGCCAAACCCAGGTCAACAGCAAGATCGACCTGACCTTCGCCAAGGCCTTGCGCGCCATCCTGCGCCAGGACCCGGACGTCATCATGATCGGTGAAATCCGCGATTTTGAGACCGCACATATCGCCATTCAGGCGTCATTGACCGGCCACCTGGTGCTGGCCACGTTGCACACCAACGATTCCGCCAGCGCCGTGACGCGGCTGATCGACATGGGCGTGGAACCCTTCTTGCTGAGCTCCAGCCTGCTGGGTGTGCTGGCCCAGCGTCTGGTGCGCAAGCTTTGCACGCATTGCCATGGCGCCGGTTGTGCCGAGTGC
>CANFNO010000154.1 GCA_947447845.1 Burkholderiales bacterium
ATCAGGTTGACCACGTTGTCGATCACTGCATATAGGCTGAAGGGAACCGATTCGACTTCGAGCTTGCCGGATTCGATTTTGGAAAAATCCAGAATGTCGTTAATGATGCCCAGCAGATGGGAGCCGCTTTGCTGAATTTTGCTCAGGTAGTCACGCACGCGCGGTGGCATTTCGGTTTTGAGTGCCAGTGCCGAAAGCCCGATCACGGCGTTCATGGGGGTGCGAATTTCATGGCTCATGTTGGCCAAAAATTCGCCCTTTGCACGGGTCGATTCTTCGGCACGCACCAAGGCCGATTCCAGTTCGCGGGTACGAAGCTGCACTTCCTGTTCCATGCTGCCGTACTGCCGGGCACTCTCCAGTGCAATGGCCGCTTGCCCGGCCATGATGCCCAGCACGCGGACCTGCTGGCTGGTAAACATGCCCGGGGCAAAGTTATTTTCCAGATACAGCACAGCGCTGATCTGCTGCAGGCGCACCAGTGGCACACACAGCACGGAACGCAGATGGCGCTGCAGCACTTCGGGATCGCGTGTGATGCGGTGGTCTAACAAAGCATCGGCAAACACCTGTGCCCGCCCGGTGTGCAGCACCGCACGCAAGGCCAGGGCTGCGGGGCAAAAAGGCAGAAGCCCGTCAGGCACGCTGCCAAATTTTGGCCCCTCGCTGGTTTGCACCAACCAGGCTTCTGGCACCAGTTCACCGTTCGCGTCACACCGCAACAACACTGCTTGCTCTGCCCCGGCACTTTCGATCACCAGGGTCAGCAGTTTGCGCAGCAAGGTGTCGTAGTTGAGCTCCGCGCTGATGGCCTCGCCGCTTTTGAGAATGCTCTCCAGATCCAGGTTGTCGTATTGCGTCAGGGCGTGTGGTGCGTTGGCGCTGTCCATGCCGGCGCGAACTGCGGTCGCTCCCCAGACGCTGTAGGCACTCCGGGCTCTGCGCTCAAAGCCCTCTGCGACGCTATGCAAATTGTGGCGTCGGCACATCCTGGCCGCGCGTGCTGCGGTAAGTGCCTCGTCGTGCACAAAGCCCTGTTTGTGCGCACCTTGCATAGCCAACTCAAACAACTCCAGCGCCAGCCAGGGTGGCCCCGACAAGGCCATGCGCTCGGCGCGCACCAGGTCGAGTTTGTGGCTGTAGGTAAAGGGCGCGTTGCGAGTCCACAGTTGGAGCCTTTCCACCACGAGATCGATGTTTCGCAAGGCCTCGTCCTGCGCCACCAGGCCAAGCGCTGCCGCCGCGCTCCAGGCCAAAGCGGCATGAAAGTGGTAGGTGCTGGTGCTGATAAATCCCAGCAGGAAATCGATGAAAGCCGCGCCCTGGTGGGCGTGGTGCAAGGCGGCCGCAACTTCTCCCGCCTGGTTGGCCAGAACCATCTTGTAGGTGTGAAAGAAGGCCCTTGCCATGTGGTTCTCACCCAGAGCGGCCAGATGCGTCTGTTCCTGAAACTGACCATTGTCCAGGGTGGTGAGGTGCAGGGTCTCGCCTTGCAGGGCGGCTACCGTTTGGCGCAGGATGAGCAAAGCGCCATCCGCATGCAGATTGCCGGTTTTGGCCGAGTAGGAAAGTGCCTGCGCAATTTCTTGGGCCACGTCGGGTAACGGGTCGCCCATCTCCAGCCGCGCGCAGATCGGCTGGAAGGAGCTGAAGCCGGTCAGCGGGAGCAGCTTGCATTGGTGCAGCAGCGCGAAGGTCTGGAGGGAACTTGCCAGGACCTCGGTCAGCGGTTCTGTCCAATGCAACAGCGCGGAATGCACAAAGGCGCATTGGGCGTACTGCACCGCCTGGCCCTGTGCTTGTGCCATGCGCATGGCAAAGCGGGTAACGGCAGCGCCAGACTTGAAGTCGCTTTGCAGCGTGACGTGGGCGCCACTCACGATAGACCACAAAAACGCCACGCCACGGGTCTGTCCCTGTTCCATGGAGTAGATGGCCGCACGCAGGCCCAGCACAGTCGCCAGCACCGGCGCCGTAAAAAAAGTGGGGACGGCGATTCCGGCCATCAAAGACACCACTGCGTCAAAGCGTCGGTCCAACGTATTCTCAAACGCCAGGATGGCCTCAAAGCCCAGTTCGTCCAACAGTGCGCGACAGCGTTGCAGATCGGCTCTGGCAACTCTGTGCAAATTGTCCAGTTGGATGGATACGCCCAGTGCTTCCAGCGCATGCAGGCCGAGTTGCGTGGCGCGCGCGTACTCCCCGCGCATGGTGAGCATGTTGATGGCACACAAGTGGGCGGCGCCCATTTCAATCGGGTCGCTTGGATGGGCCAGTAGCTGTTCGTAATGGAATTGCGCGTCATCAAAGGCTGCGCTTTGGTAAGCGCATTGCTGTGCTTTGCCATGCAGGGCAAAGGCCAGGTCCCCATAGGCGATCCAGGCGCGACTTCCGAGCAGCTTGAGTGCGTCTTGCGCATGGTGGCGGCCCTGCTCCGGGGCGTTGGCCTGCAGCGCCCTGGCGCTGGCTTGTACGGCCAGTTCGGCATAGAGGCGCAGGTCCGCTGGCGCGCTGTCCGAATCCAGCGAGGCCGCCAGATGTCCCAGCAGTTCAAAGAGACGGTGTTCGCGTGTGTTTGCATCCATACCCAGAAATTCCCGCGTGATGCGCTGGTGCAGCGCACGCCGGGTGGGCCGATCCAGCAGGCGCTGGGCCACTTCCTGGATGCGGTCATGGCTGAAGGCGTAGAGCCCCCGACGCACATGGCGCAGGTAGCCGTGCGCGCACAGGCGGTCTATCAAGGGCCATAGGTCGGTCGGTGCCAGTCCACGCAAAGCGCCGACGTCTGCGGCCTGAAACTCCACGCCCACCACGGCCGCAGTGGCCAGCAGTTGCCCCTGGTCCTGCGGCAACTGCTGCATTTGGTTCAGCAGCATTTCCACCACGTTATCGGCAAGCTCGCTGGAAAGAATGGCTGCGGAGTCCCAAGTCCATTGCCGCACAAGCGGGTTGAAATGCAGCCAGTTTTGTTGCACCGCAAAGCCTAGAAAGCGGTGGATAAAAAACGGATTCCCCCCAGTCTTGCGGGCAATCAGATGGGCCAGCGGTTGCAGCAGCTGCTCGGAACCCTGCAATGCATCGCCCAGCCACTCGGCAATGCTTTCGTCGTCCAACCCCTGGAGTTGCAACGTCAGCGGCGTGCGCCCGTCTTGTTGCAGTTGTTGCAGCATCAGACTAAGCGTTTGGTTGGCCTCCAATTCACTGTCGCGGTAGGTCAGCAGCACCATCACATGTTGCGGCGCGCGATTTGCCATCAAGTGTTCCAGCACTGCCAGCGTTGCGGGGTCCGCAACATGGGCATCATCGATAAATAGAACCAGGGGGGTGCCGGGGCCGGCAAACAACTCCAGAAACACCTTGGTCGCCCGGACGTAGCACGCCAGCAAATCGGACGCCGCCTGCGCCTGTACCTGTGTCTGTGGCCGGGCTTCAAGGCTTGCGCCCAAGAGTTTCCCAAGGGACGGTGCGAGGTGCTGCAAGTAGTGCAGGTCGTCACCCAAGGCCGCCCGCAGCTTTTCCATCCAGGCGGGTTGGTCCTCCTCCTCTTCCTCCTGAAGTCGGGCGCACAAGACTTCCAGCGCCTGGGTCAGCGTTGAATATGGCTGGTTACGCCGGAATGCGTCCGTCTTGGCGCCAATGAAGTAGCCGCCTTCCAAGTGCAGCTTGCTGCGGATGTCGCCCACCAAGGCCGACTTGCCAATGCCCGAGGCACCCGAAATGCATACGCAGAAGCCCGCCCCCCCGCGCACCTGTTCGAGCGCACGACTCAACACGTCGAGCTGCTCTTCCCGGCCATACAGGCGGCTGGGATGGCGCAACTGGCCGGAGAAATCTTCCACACCCAACGCGAACGCCGCTATGCGGCCGCCCGCACCAAGCGCCTGCAGGCAATGATTCAAATCCGTTTTCAGACTCCAGGCACTTTGGTAACGCTGCTCTGGCATTTTTTCCAGCAAATGGGCGACGATGCGCGAGACCATCTCCGGCACTGCTGGCAGCATTAAGTGCAGGCTGCGCGGGCGTTGGGCGACATGGGCGTGTATCCAGCCCAGGGTATCGCTGGCATCAAATGGATACTGCCCTGCCAACAGCCGGTAAAGCACCGCACCCAGTGCGTACAGGTCGGCGGGCGTATCGACAAAGCGGTTCATGCGACCACTGCATTCCGGGGGCATGCAAGCCGGGTCAGTCTCGACACTGCGGTTGAAGAAGTCCGGGCCGCTCGCATCGTTGCGGGTGCGCGCCAAGTCAAAGTTGTTGAGGCTGGCCGATTGCATGTCCCGATTCCACAGAATCGTGGCCGCTGACACATTGCCGTGCACCAGACCCAAGCTGTGCACACGCTCCAGCCCTTCGGCAATGTCAGCGGCCAGGCGCAAGGCCTGCTCCAACGGCCATGGCTGCGTGCCCAGTTGGAGTTGCAGCGGCAGGCCGTCCTCGCTGGTCATCAGTACACAGGGCATGCCCTGGTACGTGGTCAAAAGCCGGGCATGGGCAACGCCTTTGCCGTAGGCGCTTTGTTGTAACGCAAAGCCTTTGCGAAAGCGCCTGTGCGTCGCCCGTTCACCCAGGCCACTTTTTAGTACACGCAGCAGCCAATAGTGTCCCTGCGCGTCTTGCGCTTGCAGATAGTCTGCGAACAGACCGACGCTCAATAGGGAAACTTCTGAAAAATCGCCCGAAAGCGGCGCGGGGGATAAAGGCATGGGCAGGATTCCTGTGGGCGGTCTCGATAGACCGCGTGCGTTCTCCCCCCAAGGGTGAAAGCCGCATGAACCTGTGCCAGTGGCTGTAGCGGCTTAGTCTATAGCCAACATCAAACTCCGGACGCCGAACTTTGGCTTCACCGTGCAATATGGGTAGTTCTACAGATGCACGTTTGCGGCAGCGATGACAAAATCACTCCCAGAGCCTCAAGCACTCGCACGCGGCCATTCCAATTAACGGAGATAAACCATGTTCAAACCCCTTGCTGCGGGCCTGTTGGCCTGCGCCACCTTGGCTAGCTTCTCTGCCTATGCCGCCGATGACGTGATTCGTTTGGGCAACCTCAAGCTGGCGCACTTTGCCGCCGTCTCGTACATCAAGGAAATTGCCCCCAAATGCGGCATTCAGGTAACCGAGAGCACCTTTGCCAAGGGCCTGGATGTGATGCAGGCCATCATTGCGGGTGAGCTGGATGTGGGTGCCACCGCGTCCGAGGCCGCCATCTCCGGACGTGCCAAGGGCATCCCGATTTATGTCGTGGCCGGCTTTGCCAAGGGCGGTGCGCGCCTGGTGGCACGGCCCGATGCCGGAATTAAAACCGTGAAAGATCTGAAGGGCAAGAAGGTCGGCGTGACGCGCGGCAGCATCCAGGAACTGCTGCTGGCAACCGAACTGGGGCAAAACGGCATCAGTTCTTCCGATGCACCTGGCAAGGACGTGCAACTGATTTACCTGTCGTACCCGGATCTGAACGCCGCCCTCATCGGCAAGAACCTGGACGCCATCATGCAGACTGAGCCGCAGGCTTCCCAGGCGCTGAACAAAAACTTTGGCGTCGAAATCATCAAGCCTTATGACACGCTGATTGGCGAACCAGTGCGCACCTTGGTGATGACTGAGAAGTTCTACAAAGAACGTCGTCCCTTGGCCGAGAAGTTCATGCGCTGTTTTGTCGAAGCTACCAAGACCTTTATCGACAACAAGAGCGTGGCCGAAAAATACGTGACCCAAACCGTGTTCAAGGGCCAGATCACCAAGGACGACTTTGACGACGCCATCGACAACTCGCCCTACAGCTATGACATCACACCCGCGCACATCCAGGTCTCCACTGACCTGATGGTCAAGTACGGCATCGGCAAGATGGACAAGCCACCTGTGGCGACCGACTGGGTCAAGACTGACTTGCTGGACGCGGCCAAAAAGTCTTTGGGCGTCAAGTAAGCCGCCATGAGCAAACCCTTCAATTGGCGCGAAGTCGGCGCCGGGGTCATCGTGCCCATTGTGCTGATCGCCATCTGGCAAACCGTCTCCAGCTTGGGCTGGGTCAACGAGCATGTGTTGCCCTCGCCGTGGGCGGTGGTGACACGCTGGGTGGCCTATCTGCTGCCCGCCAAATCATTCGCGGAAACCGGTGGCAACTGGTTGGCCTGGGCCATATCGGGCGAGCTGATCGTGGATGCCACCGGCAGCATGTACCGCGTCGTGGTGGGCTTTCTGGCGGGCGCGGGTCTGGCCCTGCCGCTGGGCCTGATGATGGGGGCGAGCCCGCGTGTTTATGCCTGGCTCAACCCGCTGGCGCAGGTGTTGCGCCCCATCCCGCCGATTGCCTATATTCCGCTGGCGATTTTGTGGTTTGGCTTGGGCAATCCGCCGGCCATTTTTCTGATTTCCATTGGTGCTTTCTTCCCGGTGCTGATCAACACCATTGCCGGCGTGCGCCATGTGGACGGCATCTATCTGCGTGCTGCGCGCAACCTGGGTGCCAACCAGCGCACGCTGTTTATGCGCGTGATTTTGCCGGCCTCGGTGCCCTACATTTTGTCGGGCGTGCGCATTGGCATCGGCACCTCGTTCATCGTGGTGATCGTGTCCGAGATGATTGCGGTGAACAACGGTCTGGGCTTCCGGATTCTGGAAGCGCGGGAGTATTTCTGGTCCGACAAAATCATCGCCGGCATGATCAGCATCGGCATGCTGGGCCTGGCCATCGACATTGGCGTGAACAAGTTGAACAACTATTTGCTGCGCTGGCACCGTGGTCTGGAGCATTGAGATGAGTGCATCGCATATCGCTGTGAAAGGCGTCAACAAAATCTTCGCCAGTGCAGACCGGGAAGTGGTCGCACTGAAAGACATCCAGCTCGAGATTCCGCAAGGCCAGTTTGTCTGCCTGCTCGGTCCCTCGGGCTG
>CANFNO010000155.1 GCA_947447845.1 Burkholderiales bacterium
AGGTGCTCGCAACTCACCAGGCGGCCTTGCCGGTCCACGGTGTTGCCGTTGGAGTTGTTGGAGGGGTTGCGAAACTCGCCCACCGTGTTGTTGCGCTCATCCCAGCGCAGCATGCGGTTGTTGGGAATGTCAGACCAGACCAGGGTGCCGTGGGCGGCAAACCAGGCCGGGCCTTCGCACCAGCGCCCACCAGTCCAGAGTTGCTGCACGCTCTCGTGCGGAAAGACGCACGACAGGAAGCGCGCATCGCGCACTTCAAAGGGTGAGTTGCTTGCCAAGTCCATAGGCCACGCTCCTGGGGTTGTGCGTCAGCTGCGCTCGGAGCCGGAACCGGCCAGCGCAATGACAGTGATGATGATGGCGCCGGTGAGCAGCATGCGCAAGCCGGCGCTGGCGCCCGCCGCATTCAACATGGCCACCAGCAAAAACATGAACAGGGCCGCACCCCAGATGCCGGGCACGCAGGGGCGCCCGCCGCTAACCGAGGTGCCACCAATCACCACCACGGCAATCGTCAGCAGCAAATACTCATCGCCCTGGTCCAGCGAGTTGCCCCCGGCAAAGCCTGCAATCAGGGCGCCGGTCAAGCCGGCCAGGGCCGCGCAAATGACGTAGGCCAGCAGCGAGGTGCGCACCGTGCGTACACCCGAAAACTCGGCGGCGCGTGCGTTTTGCCCCAGCGCGCACAGCGAACGGCCAAACACGGTGCGCTCCACCACCAGCCAGACCAGCACGCTGACCGCCAGCGCCAGCATGGCCAGCAGCGGAATGCCGCCAAGGCGCATCGTCACCAGCTCGATAAAGATGGGCGGCGGCTTGATCTTCAGGCCCCGGCCAAAGGAGATGGCGCAGGACATGACGATCAACGAATTGGCCAGGGTGGCGATGATGGGTGGGATGCGCAGCAGCCGGATCAGACCGAAGTTCAGCAGCCCGACCACAGCACCCACGCCCATGGCGGCCAGCAGACCGGGCAGCACCATGGCATCGCTGCCGTTCATGACCAGCATGGAGACCGCGCTGGACAAGGCGATGGTGGAGGGGATGGACAAGTCGGCATTGCCGGGGCCGGTGCTGATGACCAGCATCTGACCCAACGCCACCAGCACCGTCAACGCGGAAAAACTCAGTGCCGCCGCCAGCAGCCCCGGAATGCCCTGGATCTGGCCGTTGGAAATGGTGATGACAAAGGCCGCCACAGCAGCCAGGGCCGAGCCCAGCCAAGGCGCGTTGCGGGCCCTGCGGCGCCAAGCTTGCAGCCCGGAGGACAACGTGATGGTGCTCATTTTTTGCCTTCCAGCATGCCAATGCCTGCACGCATGCCCAGCACCAGCACCAGGATCGCGCCCTGCACGCCGATTTGCCAGTCCGAGGGCACATTCAGAAACGTCAGAAAGGACGCGGCCAGCGTCATGGTCAGCGCACCGGCCACGGCACCGGCCGGAGCCACGCGCCCGCCGGAAAATTCGCAACCGCCCAGAATGGCCGCCGCAATCGAGACCAGGGTGTAGCGCGAGGCAATGTTGGCATCTGCAGACGTGGCCTGCCCGACCAGCAACAGCCCGGCCACCACGCCAAAGAAACCGGCCAGCGCATACACCTGCGCACGCAACAGCACTAATGATTGCCCGGCCCGCGCCAACGCCGCCGCATGGCCGCCCAGACCGCGCATGCGGGTGCCAAAGGAACTGCGCGTGATCACCAGATGGCCCATGAAGGCCGTGGCCAGCGCCACCCAGATCGGCAGCGGCGCCAGCGGCACCTTGAAGCGCATGGCCTCCACCAGCCACTCCGGCGCCTTGCCACCCGGCACAGGAAGCAGCAACACGGCGCAGCCCAGCCAAACGAAGGACAGACCCAGCGTCACCACGATGGAGGGCAGCTTGCGCCACTCGACCAGCGCACCGGCCAACGCGTAAACCCCGATCAGCGCCAGCAGCACGACGATGGCTAATGCCGGATTGGTCGGTAAGAGCGTGGCGCCAATGGTGGCGGTGAGCGAGACGAAAGTGCCTATGGACAGGTCCAGATCCCCGACCGCCAGAATCACCACCTGTGCCATGGTGGCAAAGGCCACGGGTATGGCCAGGTTGAGCAGCAGGTTCAGGCCGAAATAGGACATGGCCATGGGCTGGCGGTAGAACACCGCAGCCAGCAGACCCGCCAGAGCCAGCACCGGCAAGGCAGCGCGCAAATAGGCGCTCAAAGGGCGACCCTGCAAAACGGAAGTCAGGCTCATGTCGCGGCGACCTCAAACGACATGTGAACCACTCTTTCTTCGGTCAGATCGGCGCGCGAGATCTCGCCCACGATGCGTCCGCTATTGAAAACATACACCCGGTCGCAGTGGTACAGCTCTTCAAACTCGGTGCTATACCAAACGAAGCTGCGCCCCGCTGCGGCTTCTAAGCGGATCAGTTGGTAGACGTCCTGCTTGGTGCCGACATCGACGCCGCGCATCGGGTCGTCCATCAGCACCATGCCGGCGTCGGCGCTGAGGGCGCGGGCGAACAGCACTTTTTGCTGGTTGCCGCCGGACAGCGACAGCACCGGCAAATTCACATCATCCGTGCGCAGCCCCAAGCGCACGCGCCAGTCGTCGACCAGTGCGCTTTCCTTGGCCGGGTCCAGCAGGCCGTGGCGCTGCAGCCCGCTCAGCGCGGCCTGGCTCATGTTGCGGGCGATAGACCACAACGGAAATATGCCGTCGGTCTGGCGGTCACCGGCCACAAAGGACAACTTGCAATCGACCTTGTGGGCAGAGGCCGCGCGCTGTTGCGTGGCCCGAAATAATTTGACCAGCAAGGCAGTCTGGCCGTGTCCCGCGAGGCCCGCCAGGCCAATCACTTCGCCGCTGCGCACCACCAATGCGGCACTGCCTGCGGTGGCCGGGATATGCACCAGCTCGCGCGCATCGGTGCGGGCTGCGTGGCGCTGTTCGCGCGATTGCGCCAGGTCTTCCTTTTGGCCCATGGCGCTCACCAGGCGGCTGCGGTCGGTTTCCGTGCGCAGGCAGTCGTCCACTATGCGGCCATCTTTCATGGTCACCACGCGGTCGGCCACGGCAAAAATTTCGTCCAGCTTGTGGGTAATCAGGATGCAGCTGCAGCCCTGGGCCACAAAGCGGCGGATATGGTCCAGCAACTGGTCCGCCGAGCGCTGGTCCAGCGAGGAGGTGGGCTCATCCAAAATCATCAGGCGCAGCGGATGGTCGGCATCGACAAAGGCGCGCGCAATCTCCACCATCTGGCGTTTGCCGATGGGCAGGTCTCCAGCCAACTGGTGGGCCTTGAGGGCATGGCCGGGAAAGATCAGGTCCAACTGGGCCATCAGCAGAGCACCGGCCTGCTGGCGCCAGCGCCGACCCGGCAGCGGCGACGCAATATGCATGTTCTCGGCCAAGCTCAGGTTGTCACACAGCGAGAGTTCCTGAAACACTCGGCGGATACCGACGCGGCGTGCTTCGCGCACGTCCCAGCGGGCACCGGCTTGCACTATGTCGCGCCCATCCAGATGCAGGCTGCCGGCACTGGGCTGTAGCGTGCCGCACAGGATGTTCATCAGGGTGGACTTGCCCGCGCCGTTGTGCCCGGCCACGCCGATGCACAAGCCACGGTCAATGCGCAGCTCGGCCCCTTGCAGGGCCTGAACCGCTCCAAAGGACTTGCACAGCCCCTTGGCGTGAACCAGCGGTTCTTGCTGCGTCACAGACACGTTCTTACTTCGCTTTGGCGATGGCGTCCATCACGTCCTTTTGCGAGTATTCGGTGTTGTACACACCACCGACTTCGGTGCTCTTGAGAGCGCCAGCCAGTTGCTCCTGGGTGATGGTCAAAATCGGCAGGCTTAGGTCCTTGGGAACCTTGGCACCGGCCAAAATTTGCTGGGCCACCCAGAAGGCGAAAGTGGAAGAGCCGGGGGCAATCGATGCCGACATGGTCTTGTAACCATTGGCCTTGCTCTGCTCACCCCACCAGGCCAACTCGTCCTGGCGGTTGCCCAGGAAGATGATGGGTGTAGGACGACCGGCAGCCTTGAATGCCTCGGCAGTACCGAAGCCGTCACCGCCCTGGGTTGCCACCACCGAGATCACGGGCAGGGTGGACAAAATGCCGGCCACTTCCTTTTGCGCCACAGTGCCAGTCCAGTTGCCGTGCACGCTGCCGACTTGCTTGAACTCGGTGTGCTTCTTCAGACCTTCGACCACGCCGGAGTGAATTTCGTCATCCACAAAGACACCGGCCAGGCCCCGGATTTCCAGCAGATTGCCCTTCAGGCCGCGGCTGGCAAAGTAGTCCAGCTGCATGGAGCCCATGCGTTTGAAGTCGACTGTGATGCGCCAGGCGCAAGGCTCTGACACGATGCCGTCAAACGACACCACGGTGACACCGGCGTCGCAGGCCTGCTTGACGGCGCCGTTCAGGGCGGTGGGCGATGCGGCGTTGATGACAATCGCCTTGTAGCCCTGCAGAATCAGGTTTTGGATTTGGGCCGCTTGCTCAGTCGCTTGGTTCTCGGCGGTGGTGAAGCTGGGGGCACCGGCTACCACGCCCTTGGCGACGGCTTCCTTGGTGACCTTGTCCCAGCTTTTCAGCATGGCCTGGCGCCAGGAGTTGCCGGCAAAGTTGTTGGACAGCGCAATTTTGGCGCCGGAAGTGTCAGCGGCAAAGCTGGCAGATGCAGCCGTCAGCGCGAGGGCTGCGACGAGGGTGGTTGGCAAAAATTTCATGGTCTATCTCCTGTATATTGGCCCCGTTGGGGAAAGTTGTACGCACTTACACCTGCAGTCCTGAGCGGAAAAAAATCCGGCCCGGTAACCCTTTGACGCGGCTTGCAAGCGGCATGGCCGACATGTCACCTGAAGCGTTTAGTTTTTTTGGTTAAGGTCTTCCTGTGCTGACCTGTTGTGCATGTGCGACCGCTGAAGATGGAGGCGGTGCCGCTGTGCCAAGGGCGATATCGCTTTTGCCGATTTGCCGTTTGACTTGCATCATACGAACAGGATCGATAATCTTCCAATCGATTCTTGGGCATCTTGCATACCGAATTCGGGATTGGTACTTACCCTTGTCGCTGGTGATCAGCGCACACTCAACGTATGACAAATTACAACCACTGGTTTATCCGCGCCCGGCTCAAGACCCGGCAATTGCTGTTGCTGGTGGCACTGGCCGAAGAGGGCAACATCCACCGCGCCGCCCAGGTGCTGAACATGAGCCAACCGGCTGCCAGCAAGTTGCTCAAGGATCTGGAAGACGTGCTGGAAGTGTCGCTGTTCGAGCGGCTGCCGCGTGGCATGCGCCCCACTTGGTACGGCGAAACCATGATCCGCCATGCCCGTGTGGCTCTGGCTTCGTTGAATCAAGCGCATGACGAACTGCAGGCCGCCAAAAGCGGGCAGTTCGGTCAAGTCAGCATTGGCGCCATCACGTCGCCAGGGCTGATGCTGCTACCCGAAGCGGTGCAGCGGGTAAAGGAGGATCACCCGGACCTGCGCGTCTCACTGCAAATCGAGACCAGCGACGTGCTGATCGAAAAACTCAACCAGAACAAACTGGACATTCTGGTGGCGCGCCTGTTTGCGCAGCATGACAAAAGCGATTTGCGCTACGAAGTGTTGACTGAAGAGCCCATCTGCGTCGTGGCGCGGCCGGGGCACCCCATGCTGAAAGCCACCGGACTGACGTTGAATGACATGGCTGAAGCAGGCTGGATCGTGCCACCAGCGGGCAGCGTGCTGCGGCATCGCTTTGAGTTGATGTTTCAGGAGATCGGGTTGCGTGCGCCGGTGAACCTGATTGAGACCGGCGCCCTGCTTTTCACCAGCAAGATGCTGCAAATAAGCGACATGCTCAGCGTGCTGGCCACCGATGTGGCGCGCTATTACGAGGAGCACGGTCTGGTGGCCATTTTGCCCATCGACCTGCCTTGCCAGATGGAGGCCTTTGGCATCATCACCCGGCGCGACCGTTTGCTGTCTCCTGCGGGTGAAGTGATGCTGCGGGCGATTCGCGCCACAGCGCAAACGGTGTATGGGCTGATGCCAATGGAGGCACCTCCGCCAAGTTAAATATTCTTTTCCCAGCCACTCAACGCAACAACGCAAGCACATTACTCGCCAGATGATTGGCCTGCACCAGCATGGCCTGTGCTGCCTGCTGAAGGATCTGTTGTTTGGTCAGATTGGCAAGTTCCTGTGCATAGTCGGCGTCCACTATGCGGCCCCGGGCTTGCGACAGGTTATCGCTGCCGGATTGCAAATTGGAGAGCGCATACAGCAACCGATTCTGGTAGGCACCCAAGGTGGCCCTGGCCTGATTCACACTCTCCAACGTGGCATCGACGCGCATGACGACTTCGATGGAGCTGGTCACGTTGAACAGGTTGACGGTGCCCAAATTGCCATTGGTTTGACTGTCTGCCGCGTCGAAGGCGATCGACCCTCCGGGGTCGGCTTGCGCGCCCGAGACGGTAAAACTCTGCGTCGACAGCAGTTTCATTTTTCCAGTGGTGGTATCGACCGTGGCGTAGATCCCTTTCGCCTTGCTCATGATGGCGCCAGCCAGCGCGTCCGCACTTGTAAAGTTGCCCACGATGTCGACTTTGGGGCCTGAGCCGAACTGCAATTGCAAGTCACCGGCACCCAGAGTCAGCACGCCCGAGGACGCCTGTGCAAAGGTGGTGGCGCCGGTGCCGACAAAGCTACCCACTCCCGGCGGGCTCAGGCTTCCCACCTTGGCGATGCTGACGCCCGCTGCGGAGCCACTGACCTGGTACACCCCACTGAGTCCCGGGGCTGCATCCAATTGCGCTTGAATATCGGCGATCAAACCACCGTCATTGCCGCTGTAGTTGGAATCGATATAGACCCGGTGACCATCGACGCTGAAGCCGGC
>CANFNO010000156.1 GCA_947447845.1 Burkholderiales bacterium
CCGCGCTTTAGCTGTCTGCCGCAAGCGCCATCACCAGGGTGGAATACAGATGCGTCGGCATGACCGGCTTGGTGAGGAAGGCATTCATGCCCGCAGCCATGCAGCGCATGCGGTCTTCCAGAAAAGCATTGGCCGTCATGGCGATGATGGGCGTGTGCGCGTAACCCGGCAATTCGCGAATCCGGCGAGTGGCCTCCAGCCCATCCATGCCGGGCATCTGCATGTCCATCAGGATCAGGCCGTAAACCTGCTTTTGCACCATCTCCACCGCCTGCACGCCGTCTTCTGCGGTCTCCACCACACAGCCGGCGTCCTCCAGCAGGATGGTGGCAATTTCGCTGTTGACCGGCTCGTCTTCGGCCACCAGCACGCGCAACCCCGGGTACCGCGTGCGCAGGTGATCGATGGCCTCGCCATCCAGCGCTGCCACTTCAAAAACCTGTTCGGCTGAGCCCTTGGCAAAGCAGGCTGTAAACCAGAAAGTGCTGCCCACCCCAACCGCGCTGCGCGCACCCGCCTGACCGCCCATGAGGTGCGCCAGCTTGCGGGTAATCGCCAGGCCCAGGCCGGTGCCTCCGTACTTGCGGGAGATGGTGTTGTCAGCCTGCTCGAACGGCATAAAAAGCCGCCCCAGGGCCTCGGGCGTGATGCCGATGCCGGTGTCCTCCACTTCAAACAGCAGTTGCACCTCCGCGTCAGACTCCTGTTGAAGCGATACGCGCAGCGTCACCCGTCCGCTGTCGGTGAATCTGAGCGCATTGCTTAGATAGTTCAAGAGCGCCTGTTGCAGCCGGGTCGCGTCGCCCACCAGATTCAGCGGCAGGGTCGGGACCTCGCTGACCAGTTCGAGATGCCTTTCCTGCGCGCGTGCACTGAGCATGGCAACCACGTTGGACACGATGGTCTGCGGGTTCAGCGGCATGGCGTCCAGCTCCAGCTTGTCGGCATCGATCTTGGCCAGGTCCAGCACATCGTTGACGATGCCCAGCAAATGCGTTCCCGCCAGTTCCAGTTTGTCCAGCCGCTCGGACTGCTGCGCACTCAGACTCTCCTTGCGGATCAGGCGCGCCATGCCGTTGATGGCATTGAGCGGCGTGCGGATTTCGTGGCTCATCTTGGCCAGAAAATCGCCCCGGCTTTGCATGGCGGCTTCGGCTAGGTTGCGCGCCTGCTCCAGCTCGGCCGTGCGCTCCATCACGCGCTGCTCCAGGGTTTGATTGGCATCGCGCAATTGCTGTTGCTGTTCGAGTAGCGCGGCTTCGGTCTGCTTGCGCTGGGTGATGTCGGTGACTGCGATGCGCAGCGCCGGGCGCTCCGGGTTCGATTCGCTGTCCTCCAGCTGATCCTCCACCGCCTTGAGGTGCACCCAGAGCAGACTGCCATCGGCTCGAACCATTTGCAGTTCATGGTCGAAAGCAAGCGCTGCGGGAGAGGATTTTCCGCAGGCGCGGTAAAAATTATCCTGATCGTGGCGGCAGACATAGGTCGAAAAATGCCGCCCGATTAATGCGCCACGTGGCAGGCCCAGCAAACCCGCCAGTGTCAGATTGCACTGCGCAATGTGGCCCTTGCCGTCCAGGCTGCAGTAGCCCACAGGTGCCAGGTCATACAGATCGAAAAAGCGCGCGCGCGATACCTCCAACTCGGCTTTCGCCCCATGCAACTCTTCGTTCTGCATCTCCAGTTCAATTTGGTGCACGCGCAATTCGTAGAACAAAAGCTGTATTTCGTCCGGGGCCATTTGTCGCACCACGTCCAAAGACAACTCGACCTTTTCGCTGACCAAACTCTCAACTTGCAGACGCAAGGCCCGCAGCCTTTCCTTGGCGGATTCGAGCGGCACGCTCATCCCACAACCGGCGCCTTGGCTCGCTCCGTCGTGGCAATGCCGTACATCTTGCCCCGTGCATCGATGAGCGCGGTGGAGATGATCGACACATCCAGCACCCGGTTGTCCAGGGTCAGGCGCTGGGTCTTGTAGGGCAGCAACACTTCGGCGTGGCTCAGGCTGGCCAGAGTGGCCAGCGCGTCATCGCGCAAGGCCTCGGGAATGCGCTCGCGCACGTTCATCTGCAGGGCCTGCTCTTCGCTCCAGCCATACAGGCGCACGGCGCCCGGGTTCCAGGCCAGGGTGCGGCCCTCCATGTCCTGCATGGTGATCGCGTCATGGGAGTCGCGCACCACCACAGCCAGGCGCAGCAAATCGTTGGCCTTCTCCAGGGCGCCGCGCGTGCGAACCATCTCGGTAATGTTTTCAAACGAGATCACCGCGCCTTCGATCACGTTGTCCAGCGTGCGGTAGGGCTGAATGTGCAAGGTGTACCAGGTGCCCATGGTGGTCTGCACTTCCAGCGATTTCGGAATCAGGGTGCGCATGACTTCGCGCACGTCTTCCACCAGGCCGGTGTAGCCCACCAGGTTGGAGACGATGTGCGCCACCGACCGGCCCACGTCGGTGGGGATCAGGTTGATGATCGCGCTGACCGCCGGTGTGAAACGCAGAATTTTGAGCTGGTGGTTCACAAACAAGGTGCCCACACCGGTACCGGCCAGCAGGTTGTTCATGTCGTTGTTCGAGCGCGAAAGGTCAACCACCTTGGTCTGCAACTCGGTGTTGACAGTGGCCAACTCTTCGTTGACCGATTGCAGCTCTTCCTTGGAGGTCTCTAGTTCTTCGTTGGTGGATTGCAGCTCTTCGTTGACGGACTGCATCTCTTCCACCGACGATTTGAGTTCCTCGTTGGAGCTCTCGAGCTCTTCGTGGGTGCTTTGCAGGTATTCGTCCTTGTCGCGCAGTTCCAGGATTAGCGCGTTGATGCGGGTCTGGGCATCCGTGCCAAGCTCCTGCGCACCCTCGACAACGGGTGCGGTGGCCTGCGCTGATTCCGGCGCCGGGGCGGCCTCCAGTGTGATCAGGTACAGGGCGGCATCGGTCGGCTCATTGACACTATTGGCGACCTGCTGGACCGTGAGCTTGACATAGGAATGGTGGCCATTGGTCTTGACCTTGATCTGGCCAACGACTGACATTTGCCGGGTCTGCATCGCCTGGTGCAGCGCGCTGCTCAGGGCCGGGCGCAAACCGGGCCTGGCCATCTTCAGGATGTTTTGAATACCGGCCTCGCCCTGGCTGGGCTCCAGGTACATGCCGGTCTGGCCATGCACATACAAAATATCTCCGGCGGCGTTGGTCAACACACTGGCCGGGGTGACCTGGCGCAGCAGCGCCTGTTCCATCAGTTCGCGCAGTGGTGGTTTGCGCTCCTGCGGGGTGGCGTTTGCCGTGCTTTGCAGTGCCCGTTTTTTGGGTGCCAGCACCGGTTCTATGGCGCGGCTAAGCGCAGCGCGCTGCACACCTTGCAAATCGTCCTTGCGCCGGTAGATCTTGGCCTTGCGGTCGAGCACGGAAAACAGGCTGTCAAATTCGCCAATGCCTTCGGAGCTTCCCAGAAACAGCCGCCCGCCGGGCGCCAGGGCATAGTGAAACAGGGGGATCAGCCTTTTTTGCAAATCGCCGTCCAGGTAAATCAGCAGGTTGCGGCAACTGATCAGGTCGAGCCGCGAGAAGGACGGGTCCTTAATCAGGTCCTGCTCGGAAAACACCAGCACATCGCGGATGGCTTTGTGAATGCGGTAACCCTTGCCACCCGACTCGGGCGTGAAAAAGCGTGCCAACCGCTCCGGTGTGATGTCGGCCGCAATGCCCGCCGGATACACGCCCGCACGGGCTGTGGCAATGGCGCGGCTGTCGATGTCGGTGGCAAACACCTGCAAGGTGAAGTTCTGCTTGAGCACCTCCATGCGCTCCACCAGCAGGATGGCGATGGAATAGGCCTCTTCGCCGGTTGAGCAACCGGTGCACCACACGCGCACCGTCCCGCCCACAGGCTTGCCGTCGAACAAACCCGGCAGCACGTGTTCCTCCAGATACTCAAACGCATGCGGGTCGCGAAAGAAGTTGGTCACCCCGATCAGCAAGTCCTGAAACAAGGCCTGCACCTCGGCAGGTGTTTGCTGCAGGTAGCGAACATAGGTTTCCATCGAATCGATCTGGTGCACAGCCATGCGCCGCTCAATGCGGCGCCAGATCGTGCTGGGCTTGTATTGCGAAAAATCGTGGCCGGTCTGGGCGCGCAGCAGCACAAAAGTTTTCTTCAAGGCATTGACGGATTTGGCAGACGCAGGGCCCGTGCCGCGCGATAGCGTGCCAGCGGCGCGTGCCAAATAGGCCAGAAGCTGGGCTGGCATTTCGGCCGGGGGCAACTGGTAATCCACCAGGCCGGTGGCAATGGCACTTTGCGGCATGCCATCAAACTCGCTGGAGGCGGTGCTCTGGGCCATCACCATGCCACCGGCATCCTTGATGGCCCGCACGCCGAGCGTGCCATCCGAGCCGGTGCCCGAGAGCACGATGCCGACCGCATACTCGCCCTGGTCTTGTGCCAAAGAAGTAAAAAAGTAGTCGATGGGCAGACGCTGACCGCGCGGCGCCACGGGCTCCAGCAGGTGCAATGCGCCATGCAAAAAAGCCATGTCGTAGCTCGGCGGAATGACGTAGATGCAGTTGATCTCTACCCGCATGTTGTCCTCCACCTCCAGCACCTGCATGCGGGTGAACCGGCGTATGAGTTCAGTCAGAATACTTTTGTGGTCCGGGGCCAGGTGCTGCACCAGCACAAAGGCCATGCCGGGTTCGGCATCTGCGGGCATGCCGGAAAAGAAGGCCTCGAAGGCGGCCAGTCCACCGGCCGACGCGCCAATGCCGACGACGGCAAACGCAGGGTCGGCATGGGCGGAATGTGCTGTGGGTTGTTCGGAGGAAAGGGCCAGGGGGACTGGGGCGGTGTCGCCTGCGGGGGGGCCGTCTGTCATGGAACCTTTGGGTTGCGGCAGCCGATGCTCAAGCAGTTCGGCCGACGTGGTGCAACCAGTCTACTCCTTGGAGCAGGTGCACAGGACCATTTTGGTGCATTCAACGACTGCTGAAGCTATTTGTAGAACATCTGCTCGCAATAGTGCTTGGTGACGCAGGTGGTGTGCTCGCTGGCGTGCTGCTGCTGGGTCTGGGCCAAGAGGGCGTTGTGTGAGGCCCGCTCAAAGTCGCCCTGATCGTGGTTGCCGATGGCGGCGCGGTGATAGGCCAGCGCTTTTTCCAGATGCTCGATGGCGTGGTTGTGAAATAGGCGGGCCGTCTGCGCGTTGACGATTTCACGGCTTTGCAAGGCGTCTTGAAGGTGGCTCATGGCATGTCCTGGTGTGTGGCTAGGTGGGTGTGGCCCCATGCTAGGTACAAGGCCGCTGCGACACCGTGCAGCAGCGCACACAGTGCCTGGCAAGTTTTCACCTGGCACAAAAGCAGGTAATTCAAAACTCAACGCTGATCAGGATGCTGTCGGCATAGTTGCCCACGGCCGGGTCTTGGCCCTCGGGGATGCTGCCAAAAATGGACAGGGTGGTGGTCTGGTTTTTGTCCACCGTCATCACCTCGCTGGCGCCCGAGCCGTCACCCCAGACCACGCTGCGGGCAGCCGTGGTGTAGAGGTTGTATTCCAGCGAATCGTTGCCGCTGCGCATCAGGCGGGTGGTGTAGCTGTGGCTCTGCCCTCTGCTGAGTTTCACGTCGGCCCCATGGCCTCCACCCTGGCACTTGATGCGCACCGTGCCCGCGCCCGCGCGGTTGGGCACTTTGGAGAAGACGTCGTAGGCGCCAAAGCCGACATCGCCCACGCTTGAAACCTGGCAATCCGCATGGGCCGAAATAGGCAGCAGCGCAGCAGCCAGCAGCAGCCAGCAAGCGGCCTTTTTAGCGGCCTCTTTAGCGACATCAGCAGCGGCACGGACAGGGTCGTGCGCGGGCCGGAATAGAACGTGTTTCATCGCAGAACTCCTTTGCAAACAAAGCGGCCCAGATCGGGCAGCGGGTCGTCCCCCGGCGCGTAGGGCACCTCCAGCACACAGGCCCGTTCGTGCCACTCCACGTGCAGCACATTGCGGGGCAGCAGGCCGAGCAGATAGACCTCGCCACCGGTGCCCACCAGGGTTTCATCCAGTTGCCCCTCGACGGTGACGCTGGCGCCTGCGGGCATCGGCTCGCCATCCTCCAGCACAAGGGTGAGCGTGGCACTGTGCGCATGTTGTATCGGGAACAACGCCTCCACACCGCTGCGGTAATACGGCACTGCCACCACGCTCAAGGCGCCAATCACCGCGTCCATGGGCAGATCGCGCTGGTCTACTGAGATCACATTGGCATCAAAGGCCCGCAAACTGGCGATCAGCGCATTGCCATGGGCATCGGTGCGGCCTACCGGCTGGTTGTCTGCCAGCACGCGCACACCGGGATAGTCCGGCACGCGGGCAACCGCAAAGCTCTGGCCGATCTGGCGGCTGGCAAAGACCGAGCCGCCCAGCCAGGCCAGACCACCTTCCAGGCTGAGCTGGGTGGCGGTGACGGATTCGGTCTGCGCCACAGCCAGGGTGGAGCTGCCCACGTCATTCTGTAGGGCCAGTGCGGCCTCGCTGGCACCATCGCTGCGCGTTTGCAGCCGGTAGCCATAGCCCGAGCCGCTGGGCAGATTGCGTTGCACCACAGCGCTGGTGGTGTCCCGGCTAGTGCCGTCGCCCGTGCGCACCGACTGCGCGCTGGTGCTGAGTTGCACCACCGGACCCAAAGGCAGGCTGAACATGAGCAGCAGTTGGGTGACCTGCGAATCACCCAGTGCGGCCAACAGCGACACGCCCATGGTGGCACCTCGGCCCAGGCCCACGCTGTAGCTGGCGCTGAGCAGTCGCGTTTCGGGTTGCGCGGGCTGGCTTTGGTGGATGGCAGCCAGCCCCAGCGAACCCCAGCGGCCCAGCGCCACACTGAC
>CANFNO010000157.1 GCA_947447845.1 Burkholderiales bacterium
ACCAGATTGGTCAGCCACAGGGTCAGGCAGTCCACCACCACCAGCGTGTCGGGGCTACTCAGTCGGTTCAGCGCCTTTGCCAGCGCCACGGGTTCTTCCATGGTTTGCATGCCGGGCACTCGCTCGGCACGGTCAGCCTGATGACGGGCAATGCGTTGGCGCATCTCGTCATCCCAGGGTTGCGCCGTGGCGATCAATACCGCCTTGTTCGTGCTGCTGTTATCCAGCCACTGGCGCGCCAACATCTCGGCGCGGCGCGACTTGCCGCTGCGCTGGCCGCCCAGAATCAATTCGCTGGCTGCAATGCGGATCGGGTTGTTCATGCCGATGCCCGTTCCCGCAAATCGGTGTCCATCCATCGCAAAATGTGCACATGCAGTTTGTGCACGCCATCGGTTAGCGCGGCGGGGCCAGGCTGAAGGATTTCAGGCGATTTGATCTCAAAAAGCTGCTGATTTTTGACTGCGGCCACTTCGCCCCAGCCCTCGCGCGCTGCCACATTCTCGGGCCTGAACTTTTTGCCGCACCAGGAGCCAAAAATGATGTCGGGGTTGCGCCGCACGATTTCGCCACCGTCGGCAATGATGCGATTTTTGCCCAGCGACTCCAGCGACAACTCGGCAAAACAATCGTCGCCACCCGCAATGCCCATCAACTCAGATACCCAGCGGATGGCGCTGATATGCGGCACATCCCATTCTTCAAAAAACACCTTGGGTCGGCGCGCACCAGCCTTTACACGGGCCGCCACGGCCACCTGCATGGCGCTCAAATCGGCCTGCATGGCATGGATGCGCTGCAGGCCCTGCTCGGCCTCGCCAACCATGGCAGCAACCTGAAACAGCATGGAAAAAATCTCCGCCACGCTACGCTGGTTGAAGATGGTCACCTGCACGCCGTGGCGAATCAGGGCCGCAGCGATGTCGGCCTGCAGGTCCGAAAACCCCAGCACGCAATCGGGCTTCAGCGCCAGGATCTTGTCGATCTTGGCGCTCAAGAAAGCGCTGATCTTGGGCTTTTCCTCGCGCGCCCGACGCGGTCGCACAGTGTAGCCCGAGATGCCCACAATGCGGCTCTCCTGCCCCAGCAGGTAAAGCCATTCGGTGGTCTCTTCAGTGAGACAGACGATGCGTTGGGGGCCCATTGATCAGCGCTTGGGCGTCCAGGTTACGCCGGCATACAGACTGAGTGGTTGCTGGTTGTAACCATAGACCGTCTGGTACTTCTCATCCGTCACGTTGTCGATACGGGACTTGAACAGCCACTCGGAAGAAAGCCGGTACGACAGGGTGAGATCCAGCACGGTATAGGCTGGCAAATTCACCGAGGTCGAGGCGAATGAAATCGGGTCGAAATACACATCGGGGCGTTCACCTGCGTAGCGAACATCCCCACCCACATTCCAAGCGCCCAGTTTCTGCGAAAGTCCCATTGACACCATGGTGCGCGCACGGCGCTGCAACACCTGACCAGTCAGCGCATTCACAGGGTTCTGCTCTGTCCAACTGCCTCGCGCCTCGGTATTGCCGTAAGTTGCGCGGTAGGACAATTCCATTCCGGTATTGCGGGTGCGGCTGACATTGGCAAATGCCGAGCTGACGTACTCATATTCCAGTTGATCTTGCATCCGGGTGTCGAAATAGGTCAGGCGCAACAGTTGCTTTTCCTTTTCATATTGCAATCCCACTTCATGGCTTTGTGCCAGCTCAGGCTTGAGCAAAGGATTTCCATAGCCTGGCGCATACAAATAACCCAAAGGGGGGGCATTGAATGCACTTGAGCTGCTGGCTGTGACCTTCCAGGTATCCGTCAACGAATACCCGACGCCTGCGAAATACGTATCTTGCGACAGGCTACCCACTTTATCGCTGCGCACGTTGAATTGAAGCGTAGCCGCGCCAAAGCATCCTTCCAAGCCCAAAAACACCGCATCAGCCATTCGATTTTGGTCATAGGGCGTCGTGAAGGGGTCATCCGTGTAGCTGTCCACGTGCTGGTGTTGTTCTTCCAAACCGGCGGTACCCAGCCAATATTCACCCAATGGCAAAGTATTCACCCAGGTGAGCACACCAACTTTGGTGTTGAAGCCATACAAGTTGCCTTCGAAAGAAAAGCTGCGGTCGGACTGCTCGCTATAGCTCACTCGGCTGTGCCAGGTTCCCCAAGTGTTGTCGGAATAAACGGTTGCCTGATTCAAATTCACGCGCGAATATTGCGAGTCCAGAGGCGTCATCCAGGTGGCGTCGTAGTTGGTTTTCCCCTCGCTCTGCGTCAATTGAACGCCGACCCGATGGTCCTTGGTTAAAGCGTGGGAAATGGACGCATGCGCCGAAACATTCTGATAGCTGTCCGCATCGGGATTGGCTGTCACGTATTGCGCCGTGTTAATCGACGAAAAACCATCCGTGGTGTAGCGGCTCGCTCCAACATTCAGCGCCGTATCGCCAACGCGCACACTGGCGCCAGCACTGCTTTTCGCGCTACCGCGGGGTCCAACTTCCAGCGACAGATTAGCACTGGGACTGCTACCTTCATTGCGGGTAAATATCTGAATGACGCCGCCAATAGCGCCGGATCCATAGATTGCAGAGACATTGCCCCGGACCACTTCAACGCGCTCCACGTTGTCCAGCATGATGTGCTCCAGGCTCACCGTACCGGAAGCATCCTGCTTGTTCTGCGGAACACCATCAATCAATATCAGGGTGTCCAAAGACGCAAGTCCACGCAAAAATACGGAGGACACGGATCCTATTCCGCCATTTTGGGTGCGCTGCAAACCCGCATCGCGTTGCAATAACGTGATCAGGTCCGTGGCCTGAGACTTTTCAATATCTTCCCGCGTGATAACCGTCGTATGCGCTGTTGCAGAACTCAGCAACTGATAATTCCGACTCGCCGTCACCACCACCTCACCCAGACTGTGATTTGGGTCCGACTGCGCAGAGGCCGAAAAAGCAGACACGCAGGCGAGCGAAAGCACGCTCAGACGCGTACAAGTAAAAACAAATTTCATAAAAAGAACAACCCGACTAAGAAACCCTCGCCGTCTTCCCCGACAGCACTTGGGCGTTAAGGCCGCACTCGCGTGCAGCCACCTTGTTGGCCGGTATCCGGGCTGGTGGAGCAACCTTCATCGCCTTCCCGGACGTATGTTCAAGCGTCCAGTGGCTGTGATGAAAGCGGCGTCTTGCGACGCGTCCACTTACCGTTGCGGGGGCAGCGCAGGTTAGGCGGGCCTGAATAGGCACAACCCTCCTGCTTCCCGTTGAACTGCGGCATGTGAACCACACCGCGAGCACCAACGATTGGATTTTAACCTGACGGCCTCCGGCAAAACCCTACAATGCGACTTCTATGGCGAACAACGCGACCCCGATGCCGAACCCGTCTCAAATTGATCAAATTGCCGAACGTGTGGAGCGCCTTCTGCTGCGCTACGCCGAGGTCCAGCGCACCAACGTGCTGTTGGCCAAGCAGGTGGAGACGCTAACCCATGAGCGCGACTCACTCAAATCACGACTGAGCGCGGCGCGCTCCCGGGTGGATGCCTTGTTGGAGCGTCTACCCGCCAACAGCGCAAACCAGAAAGACGCGCCATGAACCAGCTCGAAGTGCAAATCATGGGCCAGAGCTACTTGCTGGGCTGCCCTGAAGGCGGCGAAACGCGACTGCGCGAGGCCGTTCTGCGAGTGGACGAGGCGATGTGCAAAATTCGTGATGCCGGGAAGGTACGGGCACGTGACCGCATCGCCGTGCTGGCCGCCCTGAATCTGGCCTTTGACCTGGCCGATAAAGTGGACCCCGCGGCCACTGAATTCAACGCCACGCCGCTTGGCGCAACGGGCACCATTGCAGCGGATAGCGAAGTGCTGCGAAACCTGTTGGGCAGGCTGGATGACGCATTGAGCGAAGACGGTCAGTTGCTTTGACGCGACGGGCTGCTGAAACAAAGCCCTCAAGCGCATTGCTGCGATTGCAGCACCTACAATCGAGTTGTCTGCGGTGAGTGCCGGGCTTTATATTTCCTTGTACCAATGCTCTTAGAGCTCCGGGTTTGGAACATTGCCCTGTCAGCGTGATCATCTCGCGTTAGATGAACCCAAGGCTGGTGCTGACCTTACCCACCTGAACCATGGTTCAGGATGACGGTCCGGCGCACCGCAGACACCTTTATCCCTCCCTCCCCATGACGCTAGAACCCCAACTAATTCTTGAACTCGCTGTGCTCGGCCTCTGTACCGGCTATGTGGCAGGCTTGTTGGGCATTGGAGGCGGCATGCTTCTGGGGCCGTTCATCACCATCATCCTGTCGGCACGCGGTGTACCAGCAGATCTGGCTGTCAAGATGGCCATTGCCACCTCTATGGGCACCATCATTTTTACGTCCATTTCCAGCGTTCGTGCGCACCACAAGCGCGGTGCGGTGAAGTGGGACATCGCACGCGGCCTGGCACCCGGTATCGTACTGGGCAGCATGGTGGGAAGTATCGGCATCTTCGCCCTGCTTAAGGGCACTACGCTGGCCCTTGTGTTTGCCGGATTCATTGGTTTTTCAGCAACGCAGATGGTGCTGGACAAGAAGCCCAAGCCCGGGCGCAATATGCCCGGTTTTGCGGGCCAATTGGGAGTGGGCACGGTGATCGGCATGATTTCAGGTTTGGTGGGTGCCGGGGGTGGGTTTATCAGCGTGCCGTTCATGGTGGCGCACAACGTGCTCATCATCAATGCGGTGGCCACCAGTGCCGCATTGGGCTTCCCTATCGCACTGGCCAATGCGGCAGGCTATGCCATCAGTGGCCAAGGTGTCGCGGGTTTACCGGCATGGTCGCTCGGCTACATCTGGTTGCCAGCCTTGGTAGTGATTGCAAGCTGCAGCGTACTAACAGCGCCGATGGGTGCGAGGATGGCGCACTCCCTGCCTGTGGCGCAACTCAAACGCGTCTTCGCAGCGGTTCTTTATGTGCTGGCGGCCTATATGTTGTGGAAAGGGCTGCATGGTTGAGCCTTCGCGGACGTCACTGGACCGCTGATAGTCCACCTGAATTTTGGGCTGGCTCAAAAAAGTAGTACACGCGGGGACGCGGTTGCAGGTAGTCCAGCGCGGCAGACGGCAGGCTTGAAGGCTTCAGACTACGCCGGATACTGGCGTTGGGCGCGTGTTCCAGGTCGAGAATGACCGCCTCATGCCTCGGTACCGAAGGCTCATGCACGATGACTCGGGGTTTCAAAGGCCGCGCCGAATTGACCGCCACCACGATGGCATGCCGCTCGTCATTGAGTTGCACGACAGACCCGGGCGGATAGACACCCATCATGCGAATGAACGCGCTCAGAGTTGCGCCGTCAAAGCGTGTTTTTTGCTGGGCAAAAATCGATGCCAGCGATTCATGCGGTGTCATGGCGGCGCCAAGCTTTGACGGATTGCAGAGACCGTCATATCTGTTGACCACAGCCAATATGCGCGCATTCACAGATTGCGACTCAAGTTTGATTCGCTCGGGGAAACCACTTCCATCAGCCAACTCATGGTGCTGCGCAATGGCGCGGATCACGCTGGGGCGCAATTGCATCTCTTTGGCCATGCGCACGCCTTGGCCTACGTGATCCTGGTACACCTTGACTTCGGCACTGGAAAAATTTTCTTCCAACCTACGTACACGTTCCGGCAATGCCGCTTTACCCACATCGTGAAGAAAAGCCGCCAACCCGAGGTCTTCCAGATCTTCACCTAGCAGGCCCATCGCACGCCCCAACAATAGAGAGATGACCGTAACGTTCACCGGGTGTAGCGCGGCCTTGTCACCCGCTGCCTCGGTCAGCAGGCGAATGGCAATGTCCCCTTGTTGTAATACTTCCGAAGAAAGCGCGCGAACCATGGCCTGACATTGCTTCGCCGCTTCCAGCGGTTTTGCTTGCAGCATCCCAAGGGTGCGATGGTACTGTTGGGCTGAATCGCTAAAGCGTTGCTCACATACGGCAAGGTCCTGTTGCTGGCGTATGCGCAAAGCCTGTCTGGCCTGCTGCAACTGCAAGGCATGCTGCGCGGATTCCTGCGCCGACGCCTGTTTGTTGAGTTCCTCCTCCAACAAGGCTTTCCCGGCGTCGTCCTGCGTATTGGGCGCATCGCTTTTGGACGGAACATAGCGTATGCGTCCAACACCCAAGCCTTTCAAAATCTCGATTTGTCTTTCGGTCGTGACCTTGAAGCGACTACTAGGAAATGGATGCGCCATCCAGCCGACATCAAGATCGACAAACAATCCGATGCGTAAATCCTGCAAATCTACAAAGTCAAAATCGTCTTTATTCATTTGGACAAAGTGCCGACGCTATGCGTTCCCTTGGTTGGTGCACAAACTCACTCAGACCATTATGCTGCGCTCAATGCGTGGTTTAAATCAATCACCCCCTACAACACACCAAAGACATCGCAGTGTGTAGGATTTAGCTCACACAGGCAACGCAAGCGGCTTGTGAAATCGCAACAAAAAACCCTGCACATGCTTATGCACATGCAGGGTTTTGGTCACTCAACTAACAATCCGGGCTTCCACCCGAATTGAAACAGGCACTAGCCCATGTGCAAGCCACCGTTGACGGAGAAATCGGCACCCGTGGAGTAGCTGCCTTCATCAGACGCCAACCAGGCGATGATGGAAGCAATTTCGCTAGGTTCACCCAGACGCTTGACCGGCACTGTCGCCACGATCTTGGCAAGCACATCTTCACGGATGGCCTTAACCATATCGGTACCGATGTAGCCAGGGCTCACTGTATTTACAGTCACGCCCTTGTTGGCGAGCTCTTGAGCCAAAGCCATTGTGAAACCGTGCATACC
>CANFNO010000158.1 GCA_947447845.1 Burkholderiales bacterium
TCCTGGAGCGGAGAGGTAATTTCAATCGACTACTGACCTCCGCTGGCAGATGGCCGTGGGAGTCGGGTTGCGTTGACGCAAGATGCAAAGTTGAATGTCGGCATTCCGGAAAGTTAAAAGACCGGTGACAGACCACTGCCAACTTCCAGCCACAGGGCTTCTTCGCAACACCGGCAGAACCTCTTGACTTCAACCCGCCCCGCGAATCAGATTCGTAGGCAATTTTTGACCGGTCCCACCAGACTTTGCACATAGCCGGCTTGACAAAGCCGCTGCTAACGCTGCCTGTCACCATCGAACGGGTAGCTAGCCAGACACGAGAGCGCGCCACCAATATCCGCCGCCTGGTAAGACAACAGACTGATACCCCGCACCGGCACGCGCACAAGTTCTGGCAACACACAACACCTCAAACGCGCCTGCACCAAAGCCAGCGGCCAGGCATCGGCGTAAAGCCCCACCGTGACGTGGGGGACATAGTCACCCGATGCAGCCTGCGCACCTTCTGCCGTTAGGCATGCGCGCAAGGCCGCAAGCTGACCGCTGGCATCCTGGACCGTGAAAAAGGGCACGGAGGTAAACGTGTCCAGGCCACCAATTTCGATCTCAAACGGAGCGAGCCCCAACCGCCGCATAGCCTGCACCTGCGCCTGAATGAGCTCCGGCCCGAAGTCATCGGCATGCACAGGCGAGTCACTGGGGAAACCGCACAGGCTCAGCGTGATATGCGGTTGGCGGCAATAGCCGTCCAGCAGCAAGTCGGCCAGTTGGGCTTGCGCCGCCTGCATGCGTGGCATCACGGAGGTGGTGTCAAAGTCCACCGCCCACAGCACGTAGGCTGGCCGCCCGAGGTGCCATTCCACAAAGTCACGGCGCACGTTGCGCACGGTAAAGGCTTCGGGCAGTGCAGATAGCGCCGATAGCGCGGGTTGGGCGGCAGGTGCGGCGGGTGCGGTGTCGGCGGAAGCTTTGGATTCGTGGTTCATCGCGCCCAGTCTATCTGCGACGGAACCTGGGAAAACCCCGACGCCACTGTGTCGCTTTTTGTCAACCATGGGTCGTAACAGCAAGAGACACCGAGGCCATGGGCGTCTAGCATGGGCACCATGACACACCTCCACACCCTGCGCACCGACTTGGCCGCCGCCTTCCGCTGGGCCGCGAGGCTGGGCATGCACGAGTCGATTGCCAACCACTTCAGCGTGGCGACCAATGCGTCAGGTAGCCAGTTCTTACTCAACCCGGTGGGCTCGCATTTCTCGCGTATTCGCGCCAGCGAGTTGCTGCTGCTGGATGTGAACGACCCGGTAACACAATCTGGAGCCAACGCCCCTGACCCTACCGCCTGGACCCTGCACGCAGCCCTGCACAAGCAACTGCCCCAAGCGCGCTGCATTTTGCACACCCACATGCAAAACGCGACCGTGCTGTGCTGCCTGAAGGACTTTGATTTTCTGATGCTGGACCAGAACGCCTGCCGCTTCTACCAACGCATTGCCTATGACCGCAGCTATACCGGCATGGCCTTGCACGCAGACGAAGGCAAGCGGGTGGCTGCCCTGATGGACGCAGGCAAAAGCGTGCTGTTCATGGGCAACCACGGCGTTATCGTGGTCGGCCCTACGGTGGCCCAGGCCTTTGACGAGTTGTATTACCTGGAGAAGGCCTGTGCCTTACAGGTGGCTGCACTGGCCACTGGACGCGAACTGGCACTGGTGCCTGACGCGGTTGCCAAAATCGCCTGCAGCCAATGGAACGATTACCCCACGCGCTTTTCGGAGCTTCATTTCACCGCCCTTAAAAACATCCTGAATCAGGAAGAACCGGACTACCAGACATGAACCAGAACATCATCATTACCTGCGCCGTAACCGGTGCTGGCGACACCGTCGGCAAGAACCCGCACATCCCCGTCACGCCGCGCCAGATTGCCGATGCAGCAATTCAAGCTGCCAACGCCGGTGCCACCGTGGTGCACTGCCATGTGCGCGATCCGCAAACCGGCAAGGGCAGTCGCGACCCTGCGCTCTACCGTGAGTTGATGGAACACATCAAGTCCTCCGGTGTGGACGTCATCATCAACCTCACCGCCGGGATGGGCGGCGACCTGGAAATCGGCCCGGATGAGCGGCCCTGCGACTTCGGCCCCGGCACCGATCTGGTCGGCCCCCTAACGCGTCTGGTGCATGTGGAAGAACTGCTGCCCGACATCTGCACGTTGGACTGCGGCACGCTGAACTTTGGCGATGGCGACACCATCTATGTCTCGACGCCCACCGCTCTGCGCGCAGGTGCCAAGCGCATTACTGAAATTGGCGTGAAGGCCGAGTTGGAAATCTTTGACACAGGCCACCTGTGGTTCTCCAAACAAATGATCAAAGAAGGCCTGTTGGTTGACCCGCTGTTCCAACTCTGCCTGGGCATTCCCTGGGGTGCACCAGCCGACACCACCACCATGAAAGCCATGGTGGACAACCTTCCCGTAGGTGTGACCTGGGCTGGCTTTGGCATCGGCCGTTTGCAAATGCCCATGGCTGCACAAGCCATGTTGCTCGGTGGCAATGTGCGCGTCGGGCTGGAAGACAACCTGTGGCTGGACAAGGGTGTACCGGCCAGCAACGGCAGTCTGGTGGAGCGCGTGATCAAGCTGATCGAATGCATGGGTGCCAAGCCCATGACACCGGCCGAGGGCCGCGTGAAGATGAACCTCAAAGCCCGCTGATCGCCCTTCTGCAAACAGCTTTAGAACCCAAGGACACCACATGACTTTCAAGACAGAAATCAAAACCTTTGCAGCACTGGGCACCGGCGTCATCGGCAGCGGCTGGATCGCCCGCGCCCTGGCCAACGGCCTGGATGTGATCGCCTGGGACCCGGCACCCAATGCCGAAGCAAACCTCAAAGACCGCATCAAGAAATGCTGGCCCGCGCTGGTGGCCAATGGCCTGAAGCCCGGTGCCTTGCCCGACCGTCTGCGCTTTGTGGCCACCGTGGAAGAGTGCGTGAAGGACGCCGACTTCATTCAGGAAAGCGCGCCCGAAACGCTGTCGCTCAAAATCGACCTGCACGCCAAGATCAGCGCCGCTGCCAAGCCCGATGTCATCATCGGATCAAGCACCTCCGGCCTGCTGCCCAGCGAGTTTTACGCCAAGGCAGTAAACCCCGAGCGCTGCCTGGTCGGCCATCCGTTCAACCCGGTTTACCTGCTGCCGCTGGTAGAAGTGGTGGGCGGTGAGAAGACCTCCGCTGCGGCCAAAGAAGCCGCCATCAGCATCTATAAAAACCTGGGCATGAAACCTCTGCATGTGCGCAAGGAAGTGCCCGGCTTTATCGCCGACCGCCTGCTTGAAGCGCAGTGGCGTGAATCGCTGCACCTCATCAACGAGGGTGTGGCCACCACTGGCGAGATTGACGACGCCATCCGCTACGGTGCGGGTATCCGCTGGTCGTTCATGGGCAGCTTTTTGATCTACACCCTGGCCGGTGGAGACGCGGGCATGCGCCACTTCATGTCGCAGTTCGGCCCCGCGCTCAAGCTGCCCTGGACCAAGCTGGTGGCGCCCGAATTGACGGATGTGCTGATCGACGAGATCGTGGACGGCACCAAGGTGCAACTCGGCACGCACAGCATTGCCGACATGGAACGCTACCGCGACGACTGCCTCATGGCCGTGCAGGCCGCAGTGCGCGCAACGAAGATCAAGCACGGGATTTCACTCGATGAGTGAGTTGCTGACGACCTGGCGCGGCGAAGTGGCGCGCGAGTGGGTGGACTACAACGGCCACCTGAACGACGCCTACTACATGGTGATCTTCAGTTACGCCAGCGATGGCCTCATGGCAATGGTCGGGCAGGACGCGGCAGGTCGCGCTGCCCTCGGCCACACCATGTACACGCTGGAGATTCACTTGAACTATGTGCAGGAAGTGCACGAAGGCGTGCCGGTGGAAGTTCGCACGCAGATCCTCGGCGTGGATGCCAAGCGGGTGCACATCTTCCAAACGCTGCACCGGCAGGATGACGGCACCTTGCTGGCCACCAACGAGCAGATGCTGGCCAATATCGATTTATCCGATGCGGCCAGCGGCCCGAAGACAGCGCCTTTTGCGCCAACTGTTGCGGCCAGGCTCTTTCCCTTGGCGCAGGCCCACGCAGGCTTGCCTCGTCCAACCAATGCGGGCCGCGTCATCGCGCTGCCCGTCCCACGCAAATAAACATGGTTGATCCCCACCACATCGCCGGGCGCGTCAGCACCCCGCTGGAAAACACGCCTGCCAAACCCTGGGACGCCAGCGCCCCCATCGCCACGCCGCTGCAACTCCACTCACCCACCGTCTTGCCGCAGTGGGTGGACTACAACGGCCACATGAGCGAGAGCTGCTTTCTGCTGGTGTTTGGCGACAGCTCGGATGCCTTCTTCCGCTTTATTGGCATCGACGAAACCTACCGTGACCAGGGCGGCATGTCGCTCTACACGGTGGAGACGCACATCCACAACATCAAAGAAGCTTCCGAGGGCGACCCACTCAAGCTCTCGCTGCAGGTGCTGGACGTGGACGCCAAGCGCGTGCATATTTTTCACAGCATGTTCCACGCGGGCACGGCTGAATTGCTGGCCACAGGCGAGCAAATGCTGTTGCATGTGGACATGAACGCCGGCCGTGCCGCGCCCATGCCTGACTGGCTACACGCGCATGTGCACGCCATCCACACGGCGCACAGCGCCTTGCCACGCCCAAGCCAGGCGGGTGCTTCCATCGGCATCCGCCGCAAGACTGTTTGATCTTTATCCGTTACAGAGAAATTCACCATGCATTTCGAACTTAGCCACGAACACACCATGCTGGTGGACACGGTGCGCGCGTTTATCGAGGCCGAGCTGTATCCGCACGAAGACCTGGTGGAGCGCACCGACGAGATCCCGCCGGAGTTGGCCGCAGAAATTCAGGCCAAGGCGATTGAGGTGGGCTTGTACGCGGCCAATATGCCGGAAGAACTGGGCGGTGGTGGACTGGACAACTTTGGCGTCACGCTTCTGGAGCGTGAGCTCGGCCGTGCCTCTTACGGACTGCAGATGCTGATTGCGCGGCCCAGCAATATTTTGCGCGGCTGTACCGGCTCGCAGATCGAAGAATATTTGCTGCCGACGATTCGTGGTGAGCGTCACGACTGCCTGGCCATGACCGAGCCCAATGCCGGCTCCGACGTGCGCGGCATGCTGACCATGGCGGTGCGTGATGGCGATGACTACGTCATCAACGGCGGCAAACACTTCATCAGTCATGCCGACATGGCCGACTACGTGATCCTGTTTGCGGCCACCGATGTGGAAGAAACCAAAGCTGGCCCGAAGAAAAAAATTACCGGCTTTCTGGTGGACTTTGACACGCCCGGTGTGACACGCCGTCGTGGGCCCTCCTGCGTTTCGCACCGCGGCTACCATCAATGCGAATTGTTTTTTGACGATGTGCGGGTGCCCGTCAGCAAACGCCTGGGCGAGGAAGGCAAGGGCTTCGAGCTGATGGGCGAATGGCTGGGCGCCACGCGCCTGACGGTGGCCGCCACCAGCGTGGGGCGCGGTCGCCGCGTGCTGGACCTGGCCACCGAGTGGGCCGCCACGCGCAAGCAATTCGGCCAGCCCATCGGCCGCTTTCAAGGCACGGGTTTCAAGCTGGCCGACATGGCCACCGAATTGGAGGCCGCCGACCTGCTGACGCTGCAGGCTGCCTGGAAGTGCGATCAAGGGCGCATGACGGATTCAGACGCCGCCATGGCCAAACTGTTTGCCTCGGAAGCGCTGGCCCGCATCACCGACCAGACCCTGCAAATATTTGGCGGGATGGGGCTGATGGGCTCGCTGCCCATCGAGCGCTACTGGCGCGACGCACGCGTGGAGCGCATCTGGGACGGCACCAGCGAAATCCAACGCCACATCATTTCGCGCGCCATGCTGCGTGCCCATGGCGCATGAGTAGCGCACCGAATGCCGCACGGCCGCCCGAAGGCGTGAGCGCCCCCTCGGGGGGCAGCGAACCTCGCGGAGCGGGGAGCGTGGGGGCTACACCTCTGCAGCGCCTGTTCTCGCCGCGCAGCATCGCGGTGTTTGGCGGAAAGGCCGCTTCCGAGGTGATTCGCCAATGCCGCAAGCTCGGCTTCAAGGGTGACATCTGGCCGGTACATCCCACACGCACCGAGATGGAGGGCCTGCCCTGTTTCACCGACGTGGCCTCTCTGCCCTCAGCACCCGATGCAGCCTTTGTTGCCGTCCCTGCTGAAGCCACGATAGATCTGGTGTGGCAGTTGGCACAGCGGGGTGCAGGCGGCGCCATTTGCTATGCCTCCGGCTTTGCCGAAGTGGGTGGTGAAGGGGTTGCCCTGCAACAACAACTGGTGGCCGCTGCCGGTGACATGGCCCTGATTGGCCCCAACTGCTACGGCATGCTCAACTACCTGGATGGCGTTGCCCTGTGGCCGGATCAGCATGGCGGTGGGCGGCTAGAGCGTGGCGTGGCCATCATCACGCAAAGCGGAAACATCGGCCTGAACCTCACCATGCAGCGCCGCGCCCTGCCACTGGCCTATCTGATCACCGTGGGCAACAAGGCCGGTGACAGCATGGACGCCATCATCGACGCGCTGCTGAATGACCCGCGCGTCACGGCCATCGGCATGCACATCGAGGGGCTTGATGATGTGGCGGCGTTTTCACGCGTGGCGATTAAGGCGCTGCAAAAGCGTGTGCCACTGGTGGCGCTGAAGGCCGGTAGCTCAGAGCTTGGCGCACGCACCACCATGAGCCACACCAGTTCACTGGCCGGCCCCGA
>CANFNO010000159.1 GCA_947447845.1 Burkholderiales bacterium
CCCTTGGGCAAGGTTTCGTTGGGGAAGGTCATCATGAAGCGGCGCTCGTAGTTCTCGCTGCTCTTGACCGTGCCCCACTCGGGCGTGGCGAAGTTGCCGAAGCGCGCCACATCCATGGCCCAGACGTCGATGCTGGGCTCGCCGTCGATCATCCACTCGGCCATGCACATGCCCACGCCTCCGCCCTGGCAGAAACCTGCCATCACGCCAACGGCCACCCAGTAGTTGCGCATGCCGGGCACCGGGCCAATCAGCGGGTTGCCATCCGGCCCGAAGGTGAACGGGCCGTTGATGATGTTCTTGATGCCGGTGCGCCCCAGGATCGGCATGCGCTCAAAGCCCAACTCCAGGCGCTCGGCGATGTTGTCCATCTTGGGCTCCAGCAACTCGTGGCCGAAGGTCTGCGGCGTGCCCTTGAGCGACCAGGGTGTGGCGCGTGGCTCATAGGTGCCCAGCAGCATGCCCTTGCGCTCCTGGCGGAAATACATATTGCCCTCGTAGTCGATACCTGCGGGCAGGCGCTCGTCACCGCGCGCCACGATCTCGGGAATGTCCTCGGTGATCAGGTAGTGGTGCTCCATGGGCTGCACCGGCAAGTGAATGCCCGCCAGGCGCCCGACCTCACGTGCCCACAGGCCACCGGCATTAACCAGGTACTCGGCGTTAATGGTGCCTTTGGCGGTCACCACATCCCAGGTGCCGTCGGGGCGCTGGTTGGTCTCCAGCACCGGCGAGTGGGTGTGGTAACTCGCGCCATGCACCCGCGCCGCCTTGGCATAGGCGTAGGTCACGCCGCTGGGGTCGATGTCGCCATCCAGCGGATCCCACAGGGCTGCGATGTAGCGCTTGGGGTCGATCAGCGGGTGACGGCGTGCAGCCTCTTCGACGCTGATGAATTCCTGATCCAGGCCCATGTAACGTGCTTTGGAGCGCTCGCGCTTGAGGTAGTCGTGCCAGGCCGGGGTGGAGGCCAGATAGAAGCCGCCGGTGTTGTGCATGCCCACCGAGTGGCCGGAGGTTTCTTCAATCTCTTTGTAGAGCTTGATGGTGTAGCCCTGCAGACGCGAGATATTCGGGTCGCTTGAAATTGTGTGAATCTGCCCGGCGGCGTGCCAGCTTGAACCGCTGGTGAGCTCGCTTCGCTCCAGCAGCACCACATCCTTCCAGCCAAACTTGGCCAGGTGAAACAGGATCGAACATCCCACCACTCCGCCTCCGATGATCACTACCTTGGCATGTGTCTGCATGAAAAGTGCTCCTTTGTCTTACGCGGTCTTGCCGGGCCGGGTATCAGGCATCCATATGCCAGCGTGCCGGGCTGGGTGTGCCGATAGCTCGCCAGCTTAAGCGAATCGACCGCAGTTGTGAACGGCAAGACAATTCATGCATGCCATAAACTCTGCTTATGACCACTGCCAAACCCAACCAGTCGCTGAACAACCTGCTGGTGTTTGAATCCGCCGCCCGCAGAGGCAGCTTTACCCGTGCCGCAGAAGACCTGCAAATCAGCCAGCCAGCCGTCAGCCATGCCATGCGCCTGCTGGAGGCCGACCTGGGCGTGGCCCTGTTCGAGCGCCAGCACAAGGGCGTGCAAACCACCGAGGCGGGCAAGTACCTGCTGGAGCAGGTGGGCATGGGCTTGTCGCTCATCGACCAGGCGTTGCGCGAGGTACGCAGCATGCAGGCGCACCAAGTGACGCTGGCGGTGTCCACCGCCACGGCCACCTGGTGGCTGCTGCCGCGCATTGCGCGCTTCAAGCAGCAGCACCCCGATATTGAGCTGCGCGTCATCACCACCGACACCGACCTGGACATGGCCCGCGAGCGCATCGACCTGTCCATCACCCTCGGTGCGGACGACTTTGCCAACTACCAGCGCTGGCATTTTGTGGATGAAGAAATCTTCCCGGTCTGCAGCGCCAAGTTTTTGCAGACCAACCCGCTTCCCGATCTCAAAGCCCTCGCGAACAGCCCGCTGCTGGTGCTGGAAGAGCGCTACAAAGCGCGCATGGGCTGGAAGGATTGGTTGGCTCACTTTGACATCAGCCTGCCACGCCAACCCAGGCTGTTTCGCTTTAACGACTACTCCATCGTGCTGCAGGCGGCCATCGAAGGCCAGGGCGTGGCACAGGGCTGGCGCCACATCGTGCAACCGCTGATTGCCCAGGGCCTGCTGGTACAGCCACTCCAACACAGTGTGACCACCGACCAGCCGCTCTACATCACCGCGCCCCAGGGCAAGGTGCTACGCCCGGACGTCGCCTACCTGAAGGATTGGCTAGTGGCGGAGGCCGCTACCACCTGACACGTCACCTGAGGCATCGCCGCGCTGGCGCCTCAAGGTAGCAACAGGCTCAGGGCACGGGGTTCCCGTCAACCCCGCGCTCGGTCGTCGCAATGGCATACAGCTGGCCTGCATCGTTCAGCAGGCCCGTAGCCACCACCGACACATCCAGCACAGCGCCGCTCTGGGTCAGGCGCTGGGTCAGATAGGGTTGCAACACTTCGGAGCGGCTCAATTGCAAGAGCTTTTCCATTTCCCGGTCGCGTTGCTCGGGGGGAATCCGGTTTCGCCCGTCCATCTGCAAGGCCTGTGCCTCGCTCCAGCCATAGAGGCGTTCGGCCCCCGGGTTCCACGCCGTAATGCGGCCATTCAGGTCCTGCACGGTGATGGCGTCGGATGCATCGCGCAGCACCACGGCCATACGCAACTGGTCACGGGCAACACGCAGCGCCTCCTGCATCTGCTTGCGCTCGGTAATTTCAATGAACGAGATGACCGCGCCTTCAATCACGTTATCCAGCGTGCGGTACGGCTGAATGCGCATGGTGTACCACTTGCCCTCGCGGGTTTGCACGTCCACCTCTTTGTGAATCAGGGTGTCGAGCACGGAGCGCACATCGCTGATCAGGGTGTCGTAGTTCGCGATGTTGGACACGATATGCGCCACCGGGCGCCCCAGGTCTGCGGGAATCAGGTTGATGATGGTGCTGGCAGCCGGTGTAAAGCGAAGAATGCGCAACTCAAAATCAACAAACACCGTGCCAATGCCGGTGCCGGCCAACAGGTTATTCATGTCGCCATTGGAGCGCGACAAATCAATCACCTTGGTTTGCAACTCGGCATTGACGGTGGCCAGTTCTTCGTTGGTGGACTGCAACTCTTCCTTTGAAGTTTCCAGTTCTTCGTTGGTGGACTGCAGTTCTTCATTGATCGACTGCATTTCTTCGTTGGAAGATTTGAGCTCTTCGCCGGAACTCTCAAGCTCCTCATGCGCGCTCTGCAAGAACTCGTCTTTGGCGCGCAGTTCCTGGTACAGCGCGGCAATGTGCGCTTCGTAGTCCTTGGGTGGGAACTGGGCGGTGCTGTCCGGCGCCACCGTTGGCAGCGGATTGGCGATTTGGGGGCTGGATACAACAGCCTCTTCCAGACGAATCAAAAACAAGGGGCTCTCCAGGCTGGCATCCATGAGCTTGGTGACCACGCTGATCGTCAAATTGACCAGGGTGTAGTGGCCATTGGTCTTCACGCGCACGTTCTGGCTTCGCACTGTCTGGTTGTGCATCTTGGCGTTGTGCAGCGCGGTGCTGACAGCCGGTCGCAGCCCTTCGCGCGCCATTTTCAGAATGTTGTTGACGCCACTTTCTCCAGCGCTGGGCTCCAGGTACATGCCGGTTCGCCCATGCAAATACAAGATGTCGCCGTGTTCGTCGGTCAAGGCGGCGGTGGGGGCAATCTGCTGCAACAGTGCGCGTTCGGTGAGTTCGCGCAAGGGCAGTTTGGTTGGAGCGTCCACCTTCTCTGCCCTGCGTGACATGGCCGCATCGGTCGCCTCCGTGGTCTGCGCAGCATTACTCAGGGGAAATGACGGCGAACTGCGGAAATCTTTTTTGCGTTGATACAGCTTGGCTTTGCGATCAATCATGGTGAATAAATCCGTAAAGTTGCTCACGCCTTCAGAGGCGCCGAGAAACAGCATCCCTTCAGGTTTGAGAGCGTAGTGAAACAGCGGGATAATTTTTTTCTGCAAGTCTGCCCCGAGGTAGATCAGCAGATTGCGGCAACTTATCAAGTCGATTTTCGAGAAGGGCGGGTCCTTGATCAGGTCTTGCTCAGAGAACACCAGCATGTCGCGGATTATTTTGTTGATGCGCAACGCGTCACCGCCGGGCTCGGCTGAAAAAAACCGCTCCAGGCGTTCGGCTGAAATATCGGACGCAATGCTGGCGGGATAGCGCCCGGCGCGTGCCGTGGCGATGGCCCGGCTATCGATGTCACTGGCAAAGATCTGCACCTTGTAGCTTTGCCTGAGCCCCTGCATGTGCTCCTGCAACAAAATGGCGAGGGAATAGGCCTCCTCCCCCGTGGAGCAACCGGCCACCCAAATTCGAATCACTGCGTTGGATGCGCGGTTCAAGAAGAGCTCTGGAATCACCCGCTGCTCAAGCACCTCGAAGGCCTGCGGATCGCGAAAAAAATTGGTCACGCCAATCAGCATGTCACGAAAAAGTGACTCCACCTCGGTCGGCGTGTGCTGCAGATAGCGCACATAGGATTCGATGGAATCCAAGGCCAGCACGGCCATGCGCCTGTCGATGCGACGGTGCACGGTGCCGGGTTTGTAGCCCGCAAAATTGTGTCCGGTTTGGGACCGCAGCAGCGCAAAAATTCTATTGATCGCACTCGCCTCGTGAATCGGACCCAAGCTATCCGGGTGCTTCGATGCGACGTGCGTGTGGCTGCTCAAGGCGATGAGCCGGGGCAGCATTTCAGCCGGCTCCAGCACAAAGTCCACATCGCCTGTGGCAATCGCGCTGCGTGGCATGCCATCGAACTCGGCCGTTTCCGGCGACTGTGCGATCACGATCCCGGCGGCTTCCTTGATGGCGCGCGCGCCCTTGGCACCATCATTGCCCGTGCCTGACAGCACGACACCAATGGCGCGTTCATTCAGGTCGCGCGCCAGCGAACGAAAGAAGAAGTCAATGGGCAGGCGCTGGCCTCGCGGTGCGGAAGGCTCCAACAATTGCAAGTTGCCCTCGTTGCAGGTCATGTCGCGGTTGGGCGGAATGATGTAGACGCAATTGATCCGGATCGGCATGCCGTCTTCCACATCAAACACCTGCATGCGGGTATAGCGGCGGATGATCTCTGACAGCAAACTCTTGTGGTCGGGATCGAGGTGCTGCACCAGAACGAAGGCCATGGCCGGGTCGGTGCCTGCGGGCATGCCGGAAAAGAAGGCCTCAAACGCTGCCAGTCCACCTGCGGAAGCGCCAATGCCTGCAATCGGAAAATCGGACGGCTCTGGCACGGGTGCGCCAGCGGATGGAAGGGAATCGGTGGACGGGGTGGACTGGGTGGACATCGTCGTTGTCATGGGTGTCAAAGATTGATTTTGTGCAGCACGCCAAGCCTCACCAGATCGGCGTTGTTGGTGATGTTGAGCTTCTCCATGAGCCTGACCTTGTGGGTGCTGACGGTCTTGATGCTGAGGCCCATGCCTGAGGCAATCTCGCTGACGCGCTGGCCGGTTACCAACATCACCATGACTTCACGTTCGCGCTTGGTCAAGGCGGCATCCCACGGCGCATTCAGGCCTTGCGGGGAAGTCATCACCATCGGCTCAACCAGATTCGGATCCAGAAACCGGCGACCCTGGTGCAGGTTCCTGATCGCATCCTCCAGCACGTCAAAGGCGCTCTCCTTGGTGACGTAGCCCATCGCACCGGCGCCCAGCGCACTGCGCACCACTTCGGGATCGTTGTGCATGGACACCACCAGAATAGGCAACTCTTGGTTGATGGCGCACACTTTGGAAATCAGCTGAATCCCCGCAGCCAGCCCGGCGCCGCCCAGGTTGAGGTCCAGCAGCAGCACATCCGCTTCGGTTTTGGCAGCCACCATTTCAAGCAAAGCGTCCGCAGTGGCGGCCTCTGCCAGAACCTGAAATTGCCGTCCCGTTTGCAGCGCCCTGATCAGCCCGGTGCGCACCATATCGTGGTCGTCGCACACCAAAAGTTTGATCATGCATTGCTCCTGATTTGTGGTTGTGCCAAGGTGACCGCGATGCGCGTCCCGGCGCCTGGCGCAGACTCCAGTATAAAAACCGCACCGATCAGGGTGGCACGTTCACGCATGCCAACCAAACCCAGGCCATTGCGAGGGCCCTCCTCAGCCGGGGGAATGCCCCGTCCGTTGTCGGCTATGGCGAGCTTGAGTTGCCCTTGCTCAAAAGCCAGTGAGATATCGATCGTGGTGGCATTGGCATGGTTGGTGGCATTCGTCAGCGCTTCCTGGGCTATGCGGTACAGCGCGCGTTCCGTGGTTTCCGGCAGGGATGGCAACCCCGCTGACACGTGCACCGCGATGTCGACATCGCTGCGAAGCGAGAGCTCGGCTGCCATTGCGCGCAGCGCTGAGCTGAGGCCCAGTTCCAGCGCCACCGGGCGCAGGGCACCGCTGATATCGCGCACGGAGCTCTCCCCCTCCTTGACCAGTTTGTACATGCGCTGCGCCCCGGTCGGTGCCTTGGAAGCAACCATGTCGATCTCCAGCTTCAACGCACTCAGGGTCTGGCCCAGATGGTCGTGCAAATCGCGCGCCAGCTCACCACGGAGCTGATCAAACTCGTCTTGCTGGCGCAGGCTCAGGGTGCGCAAATGGCGCTGGGCGTTCAGCAACGCCGCTTGCGCCTTCACGTGGTCGGACACATCGGAGAGCACACTCAGGTGCACGCCCGCTTGGATGGAAGCCACGGCGGCGTATTCGACAACGATTGCGTGGCCGTCTTTATGGCGCAAGACAGCGCGC
>CANFNO010000160.1 GCA_947447845.1 Burkholderiales bacterium
ACCATTTGAAGGCACGAGAAAAACCGGACCTTTGATGCAGGCAAAATGCACCCACCAGGCGGTCATCTGCTTAGGAAAAGGCTGTGATGCTCACAGATGTATCAATTTTGCCTATACCGTCCATAGCGGACAGGCAGGACGAAGAGTGCTTGGTTTCTGTCACAATGCCGCAACTTTAGCTGTATCTGAAACTCCCAAAGGAAAGCCCATGGCCAGCGACTTGATCAAACACGTTACCGACGCATCATTTGAAGCGGACGTTCTGCAATCATCCCAACCCACTTTGGTGGATTACTGGGCCGAATGGTGCGGACCTTGCAAAATGATTGCACCAATTCTGGACGAGGTGTCCACCACCTATGCAGGCAAGCTCCAGATTACCAAAATGAACGTGGACGAAAACCGCGACATTCCAGCGAAGTTCGGCATTCGTGGTATCCCAACTCTGATGCTTTTCAAAGACGGTCAGTTGGCAGCCACCAAAGTTGGCGCCATGAGCAAAGCCCAGATGACCGCCTTTATTGATGAACAACTGGCGCCACGCTAACCCTTATGAAGCCCACGACCGTGACACCGCTGCACGGTCGTTTTTCCTGTCATAATTAGGTTAAGTTCACTGAACCGTTGAAGGACAGGCGCTCTATTCGAGCGCAGAACGCTGAGGCCCGAGCAACCCATCTAGCCTCGCCCCTTATTCCCCTGAATTTCGATAAATCCGGTTTTCCTCCGACTATTTCGGTTAACCCCCTACGGGACCCAATCCATGCATTTAAACGAACTCAAGGCACTGCACGTGTCCGAAGTCCTGAAGCAGGCTGAAGAGCTTGAGATCGAAAACACCGGCCGCATGCGCAAGCAGGAACTGATGTTCGCCATCATCAAGAAGCGCGCCCGTACCGGTGAGCAAATTATTGCGGATGGTGTGCTTGAAATTCTTCCAGATGGTTTCGGCTTTTTGCGCAGCCCCGACACCAGCTACACGGCCAGTACGGATGACATTTACATCAGCCCGAGCCAGGTACGCCGCTTCAATCTGCATACCGGCGACATGATCGAAGGTGAAGTTCGAACACCTAAGGATGGCGAGCGCTACTTCGCCCTGAACAAGCTCGACAAAGTGAACGGCGGCCTGCCCGAGAGCAACAAGCACAAGGTGATGTTCGAGAATCTGACGCCGCTGTTTCCCAAGTCGCAAATGCGTTTGGAGCAGGACATCAAGGGCGAAGAAAACATTACGGGTCGTGTCATCGACATCATCGCCCCGATCGGCAAGGGACAGCGTGCCCTGATCGTTGCTCAGCCCAAGAGCGGCAAGACGGTGATGATGCAGCACATTGCGCATGCCATTTCGGCCAACTACCCCGAAAGCTATCTGATGGTGCTTCTGATTGATGAGCGCCCCGAAGAAGTTACCGAAATGCAGCGGACTGTTAAGGGCGAGGTGATTGCCTCCACCTTTGATGAACCCGCAGCACGTCACGTACACGTCGCCGAAATGGTGATCGAACGTGCTAAGCGCTTGGTCGAATTGAAAAAGGACGTTGTTATCCTGCTGGACTCCATTACCCGTCTGGCACGTGCGTACAACAACGTGGTGCCCTCCTCCGGCAAGGTTTTGACCGGCGGTGTGGACGCCAATGCGCTACAGCGGCCCAAGCGTTTCCTGGGTGCGGCCCGCAATGTTGAAGAAGGCGGCTCGCTGACCATCATCGCCACGGCACTGGTGGATACCGGCAGTCGCATGGATGAAGTGATTTTTGAAGAGTTCAAAGGCACGGGCAACTCTGAAATTCACCTGGACCGCCGCCTGTACGAAAAGCGTGTGTTCCCCTCTATCCAACTCAATCGCAGTGGCACCCGTCGCGAAGAATTGCTGCTGCAACCAGAAATTCTGCAGAAGACGCGCATCTTGCGCCAATTCCTTTACAACATGGATGAAATCGAAGCCATGGAAATGGTTTTGAAGCAAATGCGCGCCACCAAGACCAACAGCGAGTTCTTCGACATGATGCGCCGGGGCGGTTAACTGTCGTTAGGTTATAATGTTAGGCTTTACGCGATAAGTACCCTGGAATAGGCTGGGGCGGCTGGCGCAACTGATGGAGAAGATATGAAAGAAGGCATTCACCCCAATTACCGTGAAATTTGCTTCCAGGACATGTCCAACGGATTCCAATTCGTTACACGTTCTTGTGCAAACACCAAGGAAATGATCAAGATGGAAGACGGCCGCGAACTGCCGTTGTACAAGTTGGATACCACCAGCGAGTCACATCCGTTCTATACCGGCACTCAAAAATCCGTGGATAACATGGGTGGTCGTGTCGAGAAGTTTCGCAATCGTTTCGGCAAGACCGCAGCGAAGTAATGCGGATTCAGGTTTTTGCCTGATCATCCTTAATAAAAGCAGCCCGGGTTTCCGTGCTGCTTTTTTTCTGTCCTGACCTACACTTTCACCGCGTGAATCAACCCAACCCAGCCATCGTCTCAAAGGCCGCCGCACGGCGTCTACCGCGTGGTGCGCTTCTGCTTTTTTGCATTTCCTATGCTTTGCCAGGCTTTGTTGGCAGAGAAGCTTGGAAAAGTGCAGATGTCACTGCCTTGGGCTTCATGTGGGAGCTGGTGCGAGGAGATGCGAACTGGTTGCAGCCCACGCTATTGGGGCAACACCCTGAAAATCTTGCGTTGCTTCCTTACTGGCTGGGAGCTTGGACCATGCAATGGGCCCCCGCTTGGGTTTCTGCAGATGTGGCTATGCGACTACCTTTTGTGCTCTTACTCGTATTGGGTCTGGCAGCATCTTGGTATGGCACCTACTATTTGGCGCGCAGCCCACGCGCGCAGCCAGTTGCATTTGCCTTTGGTGGAGAGGCTCTCCCAAAAGACTATGCCAGAGCAATGGCAGACGGAGCCTTACTTGCCTTGATTGCCTGTTTGGGGTTGGCCCAGCTAGGTCATGAAACCACGCCAGCACTCGCACAGTTTGGCTTCACCGCCCTGCTCTTCTATGCGCTTGCAAGTTTGCAATACAACCCGCGCAGTTCAATCCTGTTAGTCTGGATCGGCGTATTGGGTTTGGGCTTGAGCGGTGCGCCCACTCTGGCAACACTCTTCTTGGCAGGTGGCATTTTAGTTAATCTGCTGGATGCTAATGCGCAAGCCGAAGAGCAAACCAAGCACAAAGGGCTGAACTCCATACTACTGCTAGGCAGCGCGTTTGCTAATGCCTATTTATGTTTGCGTCTGGACTTGTGGCGCTGGAAAGTTGAGGTTCCACAGGCTACTTGGGCCGAGTTCAATGGTGCCATGCAATTGCTAACATGGTTTACGTGGCCGGTTTGGCCATTGGCATTGTGGACCGTATGGCGGTGGCGGCGCCAATTGTTCAGCCGCACCATTAGTCGGCACTTAGTCTTGCCGGTTTGGTTTTCTCTGACGACACTAGGTTCTACGTTGACTACCGGATCACCGGACCGCACGCTGCTCCTTGGATTGCCGGCTATGGCCGCGCTGGCTGCTTTCGCCCTTCCGACACTCAAACGCCAGGTCGCTTCGCTCATCGATTGGTTCACGCTGTTGTTTTTTTCGGGCTGCGGTTTCATCATATGGGTCGTGTGGATTGCCATGCAAACCGGTTACCCAAGCCAACCGGCTGCCAATGTGGCACGTTTGGCACCCGGCTTTGAACCTCATTTTTCAGCATTGGCTGTTGCGTTTGCAATAGCTTCCACCTTGGTCTGGGGCTGGTTAGTAAAGTGGCGTGTGGGACGACACCGTGCGGCTATCTGGAAGAGCCTAGTCCTGCCTGCAGGAGGTGCGGCTCTCTGCTGGATGCTGTTGATGACCCTGTGGATGCCACTACTTAACTACACGCAAAGCTATAACGCGCTGGTACACCAAATGGTGAAACGCATTGACCCAGTTGGCTGTGTGGAAATTCTGGGTCTGGGGCAAGGTAAAACTGCTGCGCTGCAGTTTTACGGAAAGCTTCAACTCAAACCAATGCAGACACTGCCAAGTTGCCCCTGGCTCATTGCGGAAACTGGTGATGGCGTGCCGTCCCCGAATCAAGTCAACAACACGCTTTGGGAACATCTGACCCAGGTGAGCCATCCATCTGAAGGTGGAGAATCGATCTCGCTGTTTCGGCGTCGCCAGTTGCCGTGATGCTTACAGAGGTTTAGGTTGAGCTTTGCTCAAATCGCCCAACAGGTCGAATGCTATGCTCCATAAACAGCAACAAAGTAACCGAGCACACTTACATGCAATCAGGAAATCGTCTAGCAGCGGTGGACTTGGGCTCCAATAGTTTCCGACTGGAAATTGGTCGTATCGAACATGGCGAGTTTCGACGTACGGAGTACTTGAAAGAGACGGTTCGCCAGGGTGGTGGGCTTGATGAAGGTCGCAATTTAACCGTTCAAGCAATGCAAGCTGGCTGGGACTGCTTGGCACGTTTTGGCGAGCGCCTTGCGGGATTCAAACCGACAGAAGTACGCGCTGTAGCCACGCAAACATTGCGCGAGGCACGCAATCGGGACGATTTTTTGTTACGTGCAAATCAGGTACTTGGTTTTCCAATTGATGTCATTTCCGGGCGTGAAGAGGCCAGGCTTATTTACCAAGGCGTGGCTCAGATGTTGCCGAACACGGACGAGCGGCGTCTGGTAATTGACATCGGCGGTCGCTCGACTGAGTTGATCCTAGGGCAAGGCCGCACACCCAAGGTAATGGAATCTTTCCGCGTTGGAAGTATCGCTTGGTCGAAGCGTTACTTTCCGGAAGGACAATTTACACGCAAATCATTTGAAATAGCAGAGGTAGCCGCTACGGCGGTGATGGACGAGGCATTTGACGCTTACAACCCAGACAATTGGGATACAGCCTACGGTTCTGCAGGTACCGTTGGCGCGATTAGCGATGTCCTAATTGCTGCAGGCTGGCCCAGTGGGCAAATCACGAAGGAAGGTCTTGACTGGATATCAGACAAACTGGTAACAGCACAAAGCGCTGAACGCCTTCGTTTACCTGGAATGCGTGAAGACCGCAAAGCCATCATTGGTGGAGGTGTCAGTGTCATGCGGTCGGTTTTCAAACTGCTGCACATTGAGCGCATGGAGTTGGCATCCGGTGGACTTCGTCACGGGTTGATTTGCGACCTGATCGGTGATACCGGAGAAGCTGGTGATTTGCACGAGAACAGCATAGGTCGCTTAGCCCGCAAATTTGGAGTAGACAGACTCCACGGGCAAAGAGTGGGCAGAGTCGCTGGTCTGCTATTCAAACAAATCTCAAACCAAGGCAAAAAGTCAACCGATCTTAAGGATGAAAGGCTGGCTCGGAAGCTGCGATGGGCAGCAGAATTGCATGAGATTGGTAGTCATATCTCACACAGCGATTACCACAAACATGGCGCATACATTCTGGACAATGCCGATGCCATGGGATTTTCGTTATCCGAGTTGCACAGCTTGAGCTTGTTGGTTCTGGGTCACCGCGGCAAACTACGAAAAGTTGAGGTCGCCCTAGAAGACAGCGAAGTGGTTTGCCAGCTGCTGTGCCTGCGTCTGGCCGTCATTCTTTGCCACGCTCGGCGCGATCCGGATTTCACTGGAATCAGCCTAAAGCAGCCTGATTTTCACCGTAACGCCTTCCACTTAAGCTGGCGCGCAGAATGGGCAGTTGCCTATCCGCAATCGGCACATCTACTAAGGGAAGAAGTATTGGCTTGGGAAAAGACGCCGTGGCAACTCGATGTAAAAGTGCTTTGAAAGAGCAATACCTTTCGAGCGCTACTTTAGCTACGCGACATTAGTTCCCACAAAGCGAAGCACATGTTTTCGTTAGATTCCCAAATTTCCATTCCGCGTGGCGATGTCAAAGTCCGACGTAGCGGGTTTAGGTCCCGAGGAACATTCGCGCGCACAGCAGTAGACAAATCCATTTTGAAAAAATCAGCTGATCGTGCGCGCAGCGGTATCAAGGATTGAGTGTTGGTGGCGAGTAAAGTGTTCATGCAGCGATCTTCTCGCCACTCATCACAAACGGGTATCGGGCGTGCCTGATTTGATGCTCAGGGGTTTCCTGCCGATATCAGGCAATCCCTACAAACGCCCCAGATAGCCACCGGACATGTCAGTCCAAAAGCGCATTGTCCATCGCGTAACGTGTCAACTCCGCTACGCCTGTCATTTGCATTTTTTCCAATAGGCGCGCCTTGTGCGTGCTGACTGTCTTATTGCTGATGCTCAACTGCTTGGCAATGTCGTTAACGCCTAAGCCTTTTACAAGGCATTTAAAGACATTGAACTCACGATCTGACAGTGCGACGTGGGGCAAAATTGGGCCGCTAGCCGTTGCCATAAGTGCCATTTTTTGAGCTACTTCACTTGAAATGAAACGCCCACCAGCGGCAATTTTTCGGATAGCCGCAAGCAGCACTTCAGGTTCACTGTCCTTGGTCACGTAGCCGTCGGCGCCTGACTTCAAAGCGCGCGATGCAACTTGTGCGGTGTCGTGCATGCTAAGCACCAAAATCGGCAGTGATGGCCAGTGGGCTTTAATACGAGCAATGAGGTCAGGACCACTAAAACCGGGCATATTGATGTCCAGCAACAAGATGTCACAGCGGTAATAGCTCGGCGGATACCGTTCTTGCGAAGACCTGAGGCAGGCGGCAGTATGGGCAGGAGATGCACTCCATTGGAGGTGTGCACTTAACTGGCCAGAGTGCACACCATGCAAGAGTCGAATTTATCCCCGGTCATTGCCACCAAG